>JAIPCU010000207.1 GCA_021738045.1 Candidatus Methylopumilus sp.
GGTTTGGCCTTGCCCCGTCGCTTGCAAATTGAATTCAGTCGCGCGATTCAGCGCGTCACCGACGAAACCGGCCGCGAGGTCACGGCCGAAGCCGTTTACACAATTTTCAATGCCGAGTATCTGGCACAAACCGAACCCTGGAAGCTCATCAAGCACAGCATTACTGGCGACCCTGGTGCCGCCGAGGGTAAGCTCTTTACGATTGAAGCTGAATTTGAAGTTGACGGCGTGCGCCGCGTGCTGAAAGGCGCGGGCGATGGTGCGATTTCTGCCTTTGTAGATTGCTTGGGGATTCCCGTTCGCGTGATGGATTATCACGAACATGCGATTGGTATTGGCACAGATACGCGCGCTGCTTGCTATGTTGAAGCACGTATCGAAGAGGGCGCAACAGGGTTTGGCGTGGGCATTGATCGCGATATCGTCACAGCGTCTTTCAAGGCGGTGCTAAGTGGCTTAAACCGGCATATCAAATCCAGTTAAGATTGCCATACAGTTGACCCCTCAGGTCAACTGTTCTGATTTTGAAATGAAGCGAGCGGATTTTGAAAGACGCTCGTGACCTGACTTTTCATACTGAAACTTAATTGCTAGATCTGCTCACCAAAAATGAGCAGACCCTAGCGTTCAGCGTTCAACGTACTGAAAAGAGGGTTTCCCATGACGACCACGATTATCCATTCTTTTAAACGAGCGCTTGCCTCGCTGCTACTGCTGACTGGCGCGTTGTTGGGGTACCCCGTCCAAGCACAAAGCGCCGCGGACATTGACAGCGGCACACTCAAATTTGTCTTGTCACCCGAACCACCGTTTTTGTTAACCGCCATCAACACCGCCCTACAGATGGGGATGGTGACCTCAAAGGTGATGGAAGGCTTACTGTACCTCGACAACGAACTCAAGCCGCAACCTCTCTTGGCGCAAGCTTGGGACATTAGCCCAGATGGGCTGACCTATACTTTTAAGCTCCGTCCAAACGTTAAGTGGCATGATGGCCAGCCCTTTACCTCGGCTGATGTAAGTTACACAATTCTTGAGGTGCTTAAAAAAGTTCATCCGCGCGGGCGCTCGGCTTTCGCAAAAGTCACGGCTGTCGAAACACCTGATCCTCTCACCGCCGTGATTAAACTTAGCCAACCGGCACCTCCTATGCTGACAGCTCTGGCCTCTAGCTACGAGTCACCCATGGTGCCTAAACATCTCTTCGCCGGCACCGACCCCTCGGCCAACCCCTACATCAGTAAACCGGTAGGTACGGGCCCCTTCGTATTCAAAGAATGGAAAAAAGGCGACTACATTCTGCTAGAGAAAAATGCAGACTACTGGCAAGCAGGTAAGCCAAGCCTACAGCGTATCGTATTCAGAATTATCAGCGATGCCTCGGCGCGCGCAGCGAGCTTTGAAACCGGCGAAGGTCATATCGGTGGGCTCAGCCCCGTACCACTTACCGACATGCCACGTATCGCGAAAAATCCCGCACTCAGTATTGAAACGCGCGGATACGCTTACATGTCGCCCTACATGCTGATGGAGGTCAATCTGCGCAAACCGCCTCTTAATGACGTACGAGTACGACAGGCCATCGCGCATGCAATTGATCGCGCACGGATGACCCAAGTTGTTTGGCTTGGTTATGGTCAACCTGCGGTCAGTCCAATTCCCTCGCAGGTCACGACCTTTCACTCAACCGACCTTCCCAAGTATGAGTTCAATATTGATAAGGCAAAAAAGCTGCTTGATGATGCAGGCTTAAAGCCTGGCGCAAACGGTATGCGGTTCAAAATCACTCACGACTTTATTCCCTTTGGATCTGAGTATCAGCGCACCGGAGAATTCATCAAGCAACAACTCAATCGCGTGGGCATTGATGTTGAACTACGCAGTCAAGATCTACCGTCGTTCCTTCGTCGCGCCTACACCGAATACGATTTTGATACAACTAGCCTCTACTACGGTGCCTTTGCCGATCCCACTCAAGGGGTACAGCGACTTTACTGGTCAAAAGCCATTCAAAAAGGTGTCGTCTTTACAAACAACACCGGCTATAACAGCCCCGAAATGGATCGGCTACTGGAAGGCGCACAAGGAGAAAACGATCCGGTAAAACGAAAGGCTCTCTATCTTGACATGCAACGTCTTGCGATGACCGATCTACCCGTGATCCCCCTGATGGAAACTCGCTTCCTCACCATTTCGAGCTCGAAATTAAAAAATCATACAGTCAGTGCTGACGGGATTATCGGTGGAAATTTCGCCGATGCTTACTTCGAGAAATAATCGAAGCTTGTGATGCAACTCTCAAACTTGCATAATCCAACGCTTCGTTTGCTATGGCGGCGCCTACTTAGAGCGATCCCGCTATTACTGGCGGTCGTCATCTGCAACTTCATTTTATTGAAGCTAGCACCTGGCGATGCTGCCGAGGTGCTAGCCGGAGAAGCCGCCGCGAGCAGCCTTGAGTATCTGACAGAATTACGCGTGCGCTTTGGACTCGATCAACCGTTTTACCTTCAACTTTGGCACTATCTCGTCAAACTCGTGACCTTAGATTTAGGATTTTCGTTTCGCCACAATCAATCGGTGCTGTCATTAATTCTTGATCGCCTACCAGCAACCCTGTTATTGATGCTTTCGGGCATCACTCTCGCGGTCGTCGTGGGTGCGTGCCTAGGGGTTCTCGCTGCGCAGCGAGTCAATCGCCTTCGCGACAATATCATCTCTATCTTTGCCATTCTTTCTTTTTCGATTCCAGTGTTCTGGTTAGGGCTAATGTTAATTGTCGTTTTCTCAGTGCACCTTGGCTGGTTTCCCTCGGGCGGTATGCAAACCGTCGCCAGCGGCAAGCAAGGGTTCGCTCACATTCTGGATGTCTTACATCACTTGGTGATGCCTGTCACAACGCTCGGTCTGTTCTATGTCGCGTTATATACGCGCGTCATGCGAGCATCGATGCTTGAGGTATTCAATCAAGACTATGTCACAACAGCTCGCGCAAAGGGCCTAGGAGAGCGACGCATCATCCTACGCCATGTTTTTCGCAACGCCTTGCTGCCCTTAGTCACGTTAATTGGCGTGCAGTTTGGCACGTTACTCGGGGGCTCTGTTCTCGTTGAAACCGTTTTTTCTTGGCCGGGCTTGGGCAGGCTTGCCTTCGAAGCAGTCTTTCAACGCGACTTGAATCTATTACTTGGAATCTTATTAATGTGCTCCGTTTTAGTGATGATCTCTAACGTCTTAGTTGATCTGGCGTACGCACAGCTCGACCCGCGGATTCGGATCCGATGAGCGCACAGCGCCCTCTGCGTATGTTCGCGACCAGATTCTGTCGAAACTATTCGGCAGTTTTTGGCCTGCTTCTCTTAATGTGTGTCGGTCTCATGGCTGCTTCAGCCTCGGTGATGTTTCCGGAAGACCCTTGGGATATGGTGTCAACACCATTTCTTTGGCCAGGACAAGACCCCAATTTTCGACTCGGCTCTGACATCATGGGCAGAGACTTAGCCGCTGGCTTGTTTCATGGCTCTCGAGTGTCGCTACTCGTTGGCTTTTCTGCCACGCTTGCCGCCGTACTCATCGGGACAACCATTGGCGCGATTGCCGGCTATTACGGTGGCGTTGCCGATAGCGTTGCGATGGCGATCACCGAGTTGTTTCAAACGATTCCACAGTTTATCTTTGCGATTGTGGTCGTGGCGATTTTGACCCCAACTGTTAGCACGGTTACCTTCGCTCTCGGGATCGTTTCGTGGCCCTCAATCGCCCGCTTAGTTCGTGCAGAATTTATGACATTGCGTGAGCGCGATTTTGTCGCGGCAAGCGTGTCCATCGGGATGAGTTCTTTTCGAATTATCACCACGCAAATCCTTCCGAATGCCTTAGGGCCCATCATTGTCACGGGCTCTTTGATGGTTGCAACAGCCATTTTGACAGAGGCTGGACTCGCTTTTTTAGGGCTAGGCGATCCCAATGTCATGAGCTGGGGAACCATTATTGGCGCTGGGCGCGATGCCTTGAGAACGGCTTGGTACATCACCGCCATTCCAGGTCTAGCGATCATGTTCACCGTACTGGGCTTAAATCTAGTTGGCGAAGGCCTGAATGATGCACTCAACCCACGGCTAAAGAATCGCTGATGACTATCACCATGCCCTTGCCGCTTGCGTCGTTGAAGCCAGACAAGGATGTTCCTGTACTTGAAGTCAAAAATCTCTGTACACAGTTCCAAACCTCTAACGGGTTTGTCAACGCAATTGATGGCGTATCACTGGCGGTTGGTCACGCTGAGATTGTTGCTCTGGTTGGTGAGTCAGGTTGCGGTAAGTCTGTAACTGCTTTTTCCATCATGCAATTGATTGCGAGCCCCCCCGGAAAAATCGCGCGCGGTGAAGTGATATTTCAAGGGCAAGATTTGTTGCGACTCACCACCAAAGAGATGCAACAAGTTCGTGGCAATGGCATTGGAATGATTTTTCAAGAGCCAATGACCTCACTAAACCCTGTGCTCACTATCGGCGAGCAGCTCAGCGAAACGCTGATTGCGCATCGAGGCCAGACCCCCAAGCAAGCCATGGAAAGAGCTTGTGAGTTACTTGAGTTAGTGCGTATGTCGGCGCCTCAAAAACGATTAAGCCAATATCCACATGAGCTGTCGGGAGGCATGCGTCAACGCGTCATGATTGCGATGGCACTTGCCTGCGAACCAAAACTACTCATTGCCGACGAACCAACAACCGCGCTTGATGTCACTGTGCAAGCCCAAATTCTGGACTTATTACTTGAAATGCGAGAGCGCCTGGGCATGTCGATTCTGCTGATCACGCACGATCTTGGTGTGGTGGCAGAAGTGGCTGATCGCGTGGCCGTGATGTATGCGGGCAAAAAAATTGAAGAGGCCTCTGTATTCGACTTGTTTAAACGTCCTCAACACCCCTATACGCAAGGGCTCATTCAGGCGACACCATCTGCCTCGCGCGGTGGTAGCAAACGGCTGACTGAAATTCGTGGACAAGTTCCAGCACTACACGCGATGCCACACGGCTGCCGTTTTGCACCCCGCTGCGACTGGGCCGTACCGGCATGCCAAGAACAGCTGCCGAGGTTAAGGGATTCAGGGACACAACACTTTGTGGCATGCCATCGCCTTTACGACGCGACCTCTCAATCTTTTATCTCCGCGACTCAGGAGGCCTCATGACAGAGGCATTATTGCGTGTTGACGGACTGAAGAAATTTTTTACGCTAAGCGATGGGCAACATGTCCATGCCGTTGATGGTGTCAGCTTTAGTTTGGCTAGCGGTGAAACCCTGGGTTTAGTCGGGGAGTCGGGCTGCGGCAAATCAACGCTTGGTCGCACCATTATCAGATTGCTTTCACCCGATGCAGGGACTGTCCATGTTGGAGGAAAGAACCTAGCGCAGCTCAGCGATAAAGAGCTCAAGCCCTTGCGCCGTGAGATTCAGATGATCTTCCAGGATCCCTATGCATCTTTAAATCCCCGCAGCACCGTCGGGCGAGCGATCGAAGAGCCCTTAATCGTTCATGGCGTGAAAGATCGACGTACCCG
>JAIPCU010000208.1 GCA_021738045.1 Candidatus Methylopumilus sp.
TGTCAGAACCGATTGATCGCTACAAACGCCCGTATGAGGGTACCGACGCGCCGCGTGAGGCGATGCAGGCGTACCTTGATTGGGAGTTCGGCTTAGTTGCGCAACTTGGCGTTGATGGCACACACCACTTTGAGGTGGTGTGAGGTCATGCTTACGTCGTGTAAAGCACCTCTTTCAACAGATCCAGAAATAGATGCTCGCCATGGCGAACTTTTTGTTGCCAGTCTTGGCCAGAGTCTTCGTTGGTGTGGTCTGTCACATATTTAAACGAACGCCACGCAATGTTGTGGTCGTGGGCAATGGCAGCGATTGCGAAAAGCTCCATGTCCACCACATCGACGTTATTGGCTTCAAACCAAGGGTCTTTTGCCATCACAAAGCTGTCGCCGGTACCGCATGTGTACTGCCCGGATCCTGAAAGATATTCATAAGGGCGTGTACAGAAGGGCACCTGACCACGAGGCGCTAAGGGCTCGGCAATCATGTCGCGCTGCACCACACGATGAATTTCGATGAGCCCACTCGCGTGTGATGCCACAGCACCCACCGTACCAAAATTGAAAATACGCTTTGGCCGACTGTGCTCAATGGCCTTGTACGTTGCGATGGCAGCATTGAGTTTGCCGATGCCAGAATAAAAAACCTGCACCCCTTTAGGTAGCAGACTGGCATCTAACTCGCTAGCGAGCGCCGTAATGATGATGGTGTCGGTGGTCATGTGGTTTAAGATAAATCAGTTAACCTACATCATATGCCGGCATACTGAGACAAACAACAAGACTTGCCGACTGTTTACAGTCGCTAAATCAGACTGCGGCGTTAGACCGTAGCAAGATGAACATGCATGTTGAGGCCAACAATTTACATTTTTTGTCTTTTGAAAGATGTCGCTGAGAAAATAGATGAACGCTTTATTGATTTCGCTGAATGACCTGTCTTGGTCGATTTTGCTGCCCGCCTTTTGTGCGGGCTTGCTCGTGATTGCAACGCATGTGCCGTTAGGGATGCAGGTTTTGCAACGGGGCATCATCTTTATTGATTTGGCCATTGCCCAGGTTGCAGGGCTCGGTGCGTATTTCGTCACGATGCTGTTGGGTAGTGAGGCGCCGGTGCTGTGGGTGCAGTTGGGGGCGATGGGAATGGCTTTGGTGACGGCTTGGTTGCTGGTGGCGACTGAGCGCGTGACCACGCGCTATCAAGAACCTGTGATTGGGATTGTGTTCGTGTTAGCGGCAACGGCCGTTGTGTTGTTGCTGGCCAATGATCCGCATGGTGGACAACATTTATCAGAATTGTTAGCGGGTCAAATTTTGTGGATTGGCTGGGCGCAGATTTTTTATTCGGTGCTGGTGACATTAGTTTTATCAGGCGCGATATTTTTATTTCAAGGCAAACGAGTCTGGTTCTATAGTTTGTTTGCCGTGGCGATTACCGTTTCGGTCCAACTCGTTGGGGTATATCTGGTATTTGCGACGCTGATCATCCCCGCGCTGGCCACGATCAAGCTCGAAGGCAAGCGGCGTCGGCTTTGGGCCACCTACCTGGTTGCGCTAATTGGCTACGTGTTGGGCTTGCTGGGTTCGGCCTTGTTTGACTTGCCCACGGGCCCACTGATTGTTTGGACTCTGGCAGTTGTGGGGGTTATGGCTTTGTTGATGCTGCGCCGTCAGCGCAGTTCACAGTTTTAGATGCCATTAGTCATTTCACACCCACGCCGCTGAAATTAAGGTGCCTCTTTGGGCCACAAGATCATTTGCGTGCAGCGAAACAAGGCAATTTTTTTGCCCGTCGCTTGGTCGCTAACAACTGCATCCCAAACTTGAGTGTTGCCGCCCAGATGTTGCGCTGTTGCGGTACATAAAATGACTTCGCCCTCGCCGCGCACAGTGCCTAAGTGATTGCTTTTGAGCTCAATGGTGGTGAACGAAAGCGCACCCTTAGGTAAGTGCGCCATGGTCGCGTACCCACAGGTGGTATCGGCTAAGGCAATCACGCTCGCGGCGTGCAAGTAGCTATTGGGTGCGAAATGGACCTTACGCAACACCATGCGGCTTTTCAAGGTGTTTTCTGAGACTTCAAGCGCTTCAACACCCATTAGCCCGGGCAAATTTTCACCACTGCGCTTGTTAAGTTCAGGGACGGTCATTTCAGGGCGAAGCTTAGACATCTTGAGAATCTCTTGTAAAAGGTGAAAAAAAACGTGTACTTTGTGGGACTGAGCTTGCTGCGTGACTTTTTTGATCGGATGCGCAGCCAAACCGTGATTATGCATGACCTTGCCTAGGAACAAAAAATGATGCCTTCGTCGAATAAAAAGATACCCACTCCGAGCTTGATGGCGAACGACCGTCTGGTGCAAGGCTTTTCAAGTGCGCGGCTCGCCCATTTAACTCACGTCATGCAGGCGCAGGTCGAGGCAGGCATGTTTCCAGGGGCCGTGACGGCGATTTTGCATCGTAATCAGTTGGTGCATTTTGAGGCGCATGGGTATTTGGATGCAGCCCGTAGCCAACCAATGACAAAGGATGCGTTGTTTCGTCTGGCTTCGATGACCAAGCCCATCGTCACGACCGTGGCGATGATGATGGTCGAACAAGGCGTGTTTAGTCTTCAAGATCCAATCACTCGGTGGCTACCTGAGCTCAAGGACTTAGTCGTTGAAACTCCTGCGGGCGATGTGCCATTGGTACGCCCGATTTGGGTGCAGGACTTGATGCGCCATACTTCGGGTTTTGTGTATGCAGGGACGGCGCAATCGCCACGCATCAAAGCCTTGTACGAGCAATTCAACATTGAATCGCGTGTCGATGACATCAGCGGTGACGAGATGCTGCGCAACTTAGGCAAAATCCCCTTGGCGAACCAGCCAGGTACGTTTTGGGAGTATTCGATTTCGGTTGATGTCTTGGGGCTTTTGCTTGAGCGGGTATTGGGTCAGCCACTAGATCTTATCGTGGCGCAAGCACTGCTTGAGCCGCTTGGTATGAAAGATACGCAGTGGTGGGTGACGCCTGAGCAAGAAAAAAAGTTGGCACAGACCTTGGATGATGACCCATTAAAACTTGGGATGCTCAAGTCATACCGGCAGCATTACAACCCGGCGGGCAAAAGTTATTTTAAAGGCGGTGGCGGCTTAATCGGTTCAACCTCCGATTATCTGCGCTACCTGCAAATGATGATTAACAAGGGTGAGTTTGAGGGTAAGCGTTATTTGTCTCGTAAGTCGGTTGACCTGATGCTCTCGCAACATACAGTCGGGATGGCAGGGACAACCATCGCGAATACCGGCCCCGGCTATGGGTTTGGCTTAGGCTTTGCCATCAGACAAGGGCAGGGGATGTGCTGGGTGCCCGGTTCGACCAATGATGCGATGTGGGCCGGCGTGTGGGGCACAAGTTTTTGGCTCGACCCAACCGAACAACTCGCCGCGGTGATCATGGCGCAAGGGCCGACCCACAAAACACATACGCGGATGTTGTTTAAAAATTTGGTGTACGGTGCGCTAGTTGAGTAGCAGGTAGAAACACCAGAGGTTGAACATTGTTCACCTCGGTGAGTCACCGTGCAGCACGTACTCTTGCACCAAAGTTCTAGTGGTGAATATCTATTCGCTAAGTCGTTTAGATATTCGTTGTTGATATGTTGTAGTTTTCAGTGCTTGAATATTTAATCCTATAAAGATCCTGGAGAGACAAAATGCTATTTTCAAAAAAACAGTTCTCGCGCAATCGTGTGCACGGCGCTGGCTTGGCGTTTGCTGCGACCCTACTGCTAGGCGTACCCAACGTCTTTGCACAGCCCGCTGCAACCCCCGCGGCTGCAACTCAACCCGCAGCTGGGGTGATCATCCAAGGCTTTTCAAGCGACCGTTTGGCGCGCATTGCCCCCTCGATGCAAGAGCAAGTGCGCACGGGTATGTTTCCAGGCGCCGTCACAATGGTGGCGCGTAATGGGGTGGTGGTGCATAACGAAGCCCATGGGTTTTTAGATGCCGCCAAATCCAAGCCGATGCCCAAAGATGCTTTGTTTCGACTGGCCTCAATGACCAAGCCAATCGTGACCGTAGCGGCCATGATGATGGTCGAACAAGGCAAAATGGGTTTGAACGATCCATTGGCAAAATGGCTGCCTGAATTAAAAGATTTGAAAGTTGAAACGGCGAGCGGTGATGTGCCACTGAACCGCCCGATCTGGGTGCAAGACGTGATGCGTCACACTGCGGGCTTTGTGTATGCGGGTGGTACGAAATCGCCACGGATTAAAAAAATGTATGACGAGCTCAACATTGAGTCGCGTGAAACAGATATCACTACCGATGACATGCTGAAAAACCTTGGTCAAATTCCTTTGGCTAATCAGCCCGGCACGGTTTGGGAATATTCAATTTCAGTCGATGTCTTAGGTCTGCTGCTTGAGCGCGTCGCTCAAAAACCATTAGATGCGATTTTAAATGAATTGTTGTTTGACCCCTTGGGGATGAAAGATACAACATGGTGGGTGCAGGCCGATCAGCTTGGTCGGATGGCAGAGACGCTTGATAGCGATCCGCTGAAGGTTGGGATGCTCAAATCGTATCGTCAAACGTATAACCCGTTAGGTAAGAGTTACTTTAAAGGCGGTGCGGGCTTGGTGGGCACAGCGAATGATTATCTGAAATTTTTACAAATGATGGTCAACGGTGGCGAATTGAATGGCAAACGTTATCTGTCAAGAAAGACAGTTGAGTTCATGTTGTCGCAGCACACGGTTGGCATGGGTGGCACGACCTTTAACAGCACAGGCCCCGGTTACGGCTTTGGCTTGGGCTTCGCGGTGCGTTTAGATGAGGGTATGGCTTGGGTGCCAGGTTCAAAAGGTGACGCGATGTGGGCCGGTGCTTGGGGCACAAGCTTTTGGATTGATCCTAAAGAAAAACTTGCGGCTGTCATCATGGCGCAAGGACCCTCGAATCGCACTCACACCCGCATGTTGTACAAAAATCTAGTTTACGGGGCGTTAATTAAATAACATGTCAGTTGCCATATCAAAGCAAGACACGCCTCAACGTTTAGATCCAAGCCGCTTGCAGCAAATCGCTGCGGCGGTATATCAAAGTATCGGTGTGCCAGCGCAAGACGCACAACTGGCCGCCGACACGCTGGTGCAGGCGGATCTGTGGGGGCATCAATCTCACGGCCTGTTGCGTTTAGGTTGGTACTACGCAAGGCTGAAGTCTGGGGCCATGAAGGCTGTGACGCAAACCTCGTTAGCGGTCGACGCAGGTGCAATTTGTGTGATGGACGGTCATGACGGCATTGGGCAGGTGATTACTCGCCAAGCGGTCGACCAAGCCGTGACACGTGCCAAGCTGCATGGCGTTGGCGTAGTATCGATTCGCAACTCAAATCACTTTGGTACCTGTATGTATTACACGCGGATCGCAGCCGAGCAAGGCTGCGTGATGCTGTTGATGAGCAATGCGGGGCCAAACATGGCACCTTGGGGCGGCCTCAAAAAGAAAATTGGCACGAACCCTTGGTCGATTGCA
>JAIPCU010000209.1 GCA_021738045.1 Candidatus Methylopumilus sp.
GCCAAGTTTTGTAGATCAGTCTGGTAACGCTTTGCCGGCCAACGCGTTGGCAAAAGATATCGCAGAAAGTATCTACGACATCAAATTGCGCCCCGGCATTTTGTATCAACCTCACCCTGTGTTTGCCAGGCAAGCGGATGGCCGTTTTAGCTATTGGCCGCTAGAGGATCAAGCGCTAAAAGATAAGTTTGTGATCGGTGATTTCAAACAGACGGGTACGCGTGAATTAACGGCGTTTGATTATGTCTACGCGATTCGTAGGCTGGCAAGCCCGCGCGTAGCGTCGCCCATTTTTTCAACCCTCGCTGACCACGTTGTTGGCATGCAGGCGTACGGCAAACGTCTGCGTGAAATCGATACTGCCTTACGTAAAGGTCTGCCGCCGGGCTCGCGAGATTTGCCGTGGCTTGATTTGCGTGAAGCTGGCTTTTCAGGTGTCGAGGCCCTTGACGAACACACCTTGCGTATCCGCGTCAAAGGCTTGTATCCACAGTTCAAGTATTGGTTGGCGATGACGTTTGTTGCCCCCATCCCCTGGGAGGCAGATCGCTTTTATAGCCAGCCCGGCATGGCGCAACGTAATCTATCGTTGAATTATTGGCCCGTGGGCACTGGGCCCTACATGCTGGCTGAGTCTATCCAAAACCGTCGTCACGTCTTGGTGCGTAACCCTAATTTTCGGGGTGAACCTTATCCTTGCGAAGGTGAGCCTCAAGATCGTGCGGCTGGGTTATTGGCTGATTGTGGCAAGCGCACGCCGTTTATCGACAAGATTGTTTTCAATATTGAAAAAGAAAGCATCCCCTTGCAAGGTAAGTTTTTGCAAGGCTATTACGACATCCCACAGGTTGATCGTGGCGATGCCGGGGTCGCCATGCTCGTGGCAGCAGGCGACTCGGCAGCAAAAGCGACACTCTATGCCAAGCATGGTATTCAATTGCCCACCACCGTTGAAGCGCAAATGCAGTACTTTGGTTTTAACTGGAAAGACCCAGTCGTGGGCATGGGTGATACGCCTGAGCGGCAAGTGCGTAATCGTAAGTTGCGCCAAGCGTTAAGCATTGCCTTTAACTGGGAAGAGTACGTTGCCATTTTTCAAAATGATCAAGCGCAGGTCGCACAGGGGCCGATACCGCCTGGGATCTTGGGGTACCGAGCAGGCGTCGAGGGGATCAATCGCGTGGTCTATGACGTCAAAGACGGTAAGCCAGTACGTAAATCGATTGAGCAGGCGCGCGCCTTGTTGGCCGAGGCGGGCTACCCCAACGGGCGCGACGCGCAGACTGGCGAACCCTTGGTACTGCATTTTGATTCAGCCAGTGGTGTAGGGGGCTCTAGTCCAACGCTTGACTGGATGCGACGTCAGTTTGCGTTACTGGGTGTGCAGTTTGACGTGCGTTCAACCGATTACAACCGTTTTCAAGAAAAAATGGCACGCGGCGTGGCGCAAATGTATATGTGGGGTTGGGTGGCTGATTACCCTGATGCCGAAAACTTTCTATTTTTACTTTACGGGCCAAATATCAAGGCAGGAAAGGGTGGTGAAAATGCCTCAAACTATGTGAACCCTGCCTACGATGCCTTGTTTGAAAAAATGCGTGATCTGCCCGATGGTGCTGAAAAAGAACAGGTCATTGCGCAGATGATTCAGTTGCTGCAAGACGATGCGCCGTGGATGTTTGGTTTGTTTCCCAAATCGGGTGGGGCGTTTCAACAGTGGGTGGGTAATGCCAAGCCCACGCAGATGGTGCGTAATACCTTGCAGTACATGAAGATTGATCCCGTACTGCGTAATAAAAAAATTGCTGAATGGAATACCCCTGTATGGTGGCCCTTGGGATTGTTTGCTTTGTTGCTGTGTGCCATCGTATGGCCTGCTTGGCGAGCGGTGCGTCGTCAAGATCGGCAAACTGCTTTTGGTGATGTTGCCAAAGAGGGGGCGCGATGACTGGTTACATTGTGCGACGCCTGCTTTACGGCGTATTGATCTTGTTAGGCGTAAATCTCTTTACCTTTGTTTTATTTTTTGCCGTCAATACGCCTGATGATATGGCGCGTCTGGCCATTGGCGGGCAACGTGTCAGCGCCGATGCAGTCGAGAAATGGAAAGTCGAGCGAGGGTACGACAAACCCTTATTTTTGAATGTTAAGCAAGAGGGCGTCAAGAAATACACCGAGACGATTTTTTATCAGCGTTCAGTTCCCTTACTAACATTTGATTTTGGTGCCTCAGACGAGGGGCGTGATATTGGTCGTGAAATCAAAGCGCGCATGTGGCCTAGTTTGGCACTGGCCGTGCCCACCTTTGTGTTGGGCCTGGCGCTGAGCATTGCGTTTTCGCTCGTGCTGGTTTTCTTTCGATCAACCGCACTTGATTTTTGGGGAGTCGTGGCGTGTGTTGTGATGCTCTCGATTTCAAGCTTGTTTTATATCATCGCAGGGCAATGGTTGTTTTCAAAAATCTTGAAGCTTGTACCCTACTCGGGTTTCGCTGGTGGCTGGGATACGCTTAAATTTTTAGCCTTGCCCATCATCGTGGCGGTGATTGCAGGACTAGGTTCTGAAGCTCGATTTTTGCGCAGCTTGTTTTTAGAAGAGATCGGTAAAGATTACGTGCGCACCGCTCGCGCAAAAGGTTTAAGTGAGCGCGTCGTACTGTTTAAGCATGTCTTACGCAACGCGCTGTTGCCCATCTTGACGGGCGCGGTCGCTTCGCTGCCATTGTTGTTTATGGGCAGCTTGATCTCAGAATCGTTTTTTGGGATCCCTGGGCTTGGCAGCTATACCCTTGATGCACTCAGTGGTCAGGATTTTTCAATCGTACGTGCCATGGTGTTTTTGGGCTCGTCTCTTTACATCGTTGGCCTGATCATGGCTGATATCTCGTACACGCTCGCCGATCCGCGCGTGCGCTTCGAGTAGCCATCATGCCAAAAATCATTTTTCTCTGGACCGATGTCGCGCTTTTTGCGCTGTTGCTCGCGGTGCTGGCATACGCCTGGCATGTATCGCGATCGCCTGCATTACGCGCAACGTGGGCGAGAGTGGCACGCAACACGCCCGCGATGTGTTCGGCTGTTGTGCTGTTCGTGTTTGTTGTGATTGGTTTGCTTGACTCGCTGCACTACCAGCCACGCTTGCCGCCAATGGTGACCTCGTCAAGTACAACCTCTGCGACCGCTTCGCCTGGTGCGGGTACGGCGGCCAAAGCCTCGAGTGCGACGACAGCGACCGCACCGATTTACGCACCAAAAGTCAAGTCGCTGCTCGACGCCTTGCTTGAAGATACGGCGTTTGCGAGACCTGAAAAAACCTATTCTGCCCCGCTAGCCTGGCTGCAATACACCAAAGAGTCAATTCTGCAAGAGGGCGGTGAGCCGCGTCGAGATTTTCCGCGCTTGCGGTTTGGCGGTAAGCATCTGCCCGCGCCAGACGAGCAGTGGGGGGCGGACGTCACGAAACGCTTGCTGCTTGGGCTGTTGGTTGGCTTATTGGTGGCCTGCTTGTTGATTGTGTTAACGCTAAGTTTGGTCGGGCGTGGCCGGCGAGAAGTACTTGTCTCTGAACAAGATCTTGGGTCGCAACAACCTCATCACCGTCAGCACGCAGTTGGGTCTTTGTCAGAGCAAACGAGGGTGGCCTTTGCGCTTCAAGTGTGGCGCGGTGAAACTGAAGTTCCCTGGCGGGCAATCTTTATCACAATGACTGCAGTGTGCCTGCTCTTTGGCGCGGTATTCGGCTTGGCGTCGGGGTATCACGTGCTGGGAACTGATCGTACGGGTAACGATGTTTTATGGCAGGCCTTAAAAAGCATCCGCACGGCGTGGGTGATCGGCAGCTTAGCAACCGTTGCCATGCTGCCACCGGCTTTGATTTTTGGGATTTCAGCTGGCTATTTCAAAGGCTGGATCGATGACGTGATTCAGTACGTGTACACGACCTTAACCTCGATTCCAGGTGTTCTGTTGATTGGTGCGTGTGTGCTGATGATGCAGGTTTACATCGATGCACATCCGGGTATGTTTCCAACCTCGGCGCAGCGTGCTGATTTGCGTTTGTTTTTGCTGTGCATGATTTTGGGCCTGACCGGTTGGGCGGGCTTATGTCGCTTGCTGCGCGCTGAGGCGCTCAAGCTGCGCGAGCTTGAATATGTGCAGGCTGCGCGCGCGTTCGGGATCTCACATCTGCGCATCATGGCGCGTCACTTGTTGCCTAACCTAATGCACATCGTACTGATTACAGTGGTGCTCCAATTTTCGGGGCTAGTGCTTTACGAGGCGGTCTTGTCGTATTTAGGAATCGGTGTCGATCCTAGTATGAATTCATTTGGGTCGATGATCGAGAAAGCTCGCCTAGAGATGTCGCGCGATCCGATGATTTGGTGGAACTTGTTCACCGCGTTTCTTTTCATGTTGGCTTTGGTGTTGTCGGCTAATTTGTTTTCTGATGCAGTGCGTGATGCGTTTGATCCTCGAACGAGGGCTTTTAGGCCTAAGCGCTTTAAATTGAGCGTACGGTCGCTTACATCAGGTGCTAGTTCGCGTTCAGGCTCAGGCTCAGGTTCAGTTTCAGGTTCAGGTTCAGTTTCAGTTTCAGGAGTCACGGTGGCGTCAGACGTCTTGGCGACGCATGCACCTCTAGCGTCTGAGGTCTCAGGGGTGACGTCCTCTAGTGCTGGCGCAACGCTTGCAGCCTCGTCGCGTGGTGTGCCCTCAGTGCTCAGTGTTAGTGCTCTGGACATTGCACTCGACACAGACGATCAAGTCCGCTTGGCTGTAAAGGCCTTAGCGTTGACGATTCATCGTGGAGAAACCTTTGCTCTAGTGGGCGAGTCGGGGTCGGGCAAAAGTATGACTGCGATGGCTCTGATGCGTTTGCTGCCAGAGGCCTTGCGTGTGGTGGGCGGACGAATCGACCTGCAAGGTACAGAGTTAACGCAGCTGTCCGAAGCAGAGATGCGTTCAGTGCGCGGCGCTCGCGCCGGCATGATCTTTCAAGAGCCTGGCACGAGTTTGAATCCTGTGATGCGCATTGGCGACCAAATTCTTGAGCCGATCGAGCGGCACACTGCGTTACGCGGTGCACAAGCCCTCGCACGTGCGGTGCAATGGTTAGGCCGTGTTGGTATCCTCGAGCCTGAAGTTCGAATCGATGATTACCCCTTTCAGTTCTCAGGGGGGCAAAAGCAGCGGATCATGATTGCGATTGCGCTGGCGGCTGAACCTGAATTGTTGATTGCAGATGAGCCCACTACTGCACTGGATGTGACAGTGCAGGCACAAGTCTTGGCCCTGCTGGCGGATATCCAAAAAGAGTTTGGCATGGCGGTGCTATTAATTACGCATGATTTGGCTGTGGTGCGACAGGTGGCGGACACCGTTTCGCTGATGCGTCATGGTGAGATCGTTGAAACGGCGCCTGCCGAGCAATTTTTTGCCTCGCCTAAACATGCTTACGCGCGTGAGCTGTTTGACGCGATCCCCACGTTCGCCAAACGTGGACGAGCCCTGTCGGCGCAAG
>JAIPCU010000210.1 GCA_021738045.1 Candidatus Methylopumilus sp.
TTCTTGGCGAGCTTGCTCGGCCTGACGTGCGGCCTCGGCCTGACGAGCATTTTCAGCGGCCTCGCGCGCGGCCTGCAGCTGCCCGGCAAGCCCATCGACCAGGTCGGACAGGCGCTTGTCGTCACGGCCAAGCGTCGCAGCCTCGACACGCTGAGCCTGTAACTGCCCTTCAATCCGAGCCAACACCGTGGCTCGCTCTTTCTTTTGCGCTTCAAGCAGCGTTTTTTGCTCGGTTGTTTCTTGTACCAACCGAACCACATCCTGCCTGCGCAGCTCTGTTTTTGCCTCGAGTTCGGCCAAACGGTCAATTTCTTGTTTGACCGCGGTCACCGCCGCTGACCGCGCCCGCGAGATGTAATCCAAGTACGTCAAATCCCGACCAATCTGCTGAGGGTCATCGCCTGATAACAGGGCCGTCCAGGGTGACAAGCCACTTGAATACTGTTTGCGCAATTGGTTAGACAATTCGTCGCGCCGCATCACCAAGATCCCAAACTGTCGCTTGAATTGAATTTGTAACTCGTCGAGGTCGGCTTGCGCCTGGCGCAACTGCGTTGCCAACTCGCTCAAGCGCCGTGTAGTCACCGAAATTGCGGCCTCAGACACTTGCAGTGCGTCGGAAGCCTCTTTGCGTCTCGCCTCTCGCTCGTCGATCTCTTTTTGCAAGGCCTCAATGCGTGCACGTAGCTCAACGCGCTCACGCACGACTTGGGCCTGTTTAGCGGCAATTTCAGCGGTAGTTGCCCAGGCGGCACCACAGACCGTTAACCCGCCGAGCGCCCCACACAGCCACCGCGTGAGCTGGCGCATGGAATTAATCCTTTTTTGCCTTGCCTTGCGCCGCAACGGCTGCCATCGCAGCCTCAATTTCAGCGGGGTCGCCCAGGTAGTAGTGCTTGATCGGCTTTAAATCTTGATCGAGTTCATACACCAGCGGTTGCCCGGTGGGAATGTTCAGATGCACGATCTCGCCGTCTGACACCCCATCAAGATGTTTAATCAAGGCGCGCAAGCTGTTGCCATGGGCGGCCACGAGTACCCGTCGACCGGCGCGAATGGCGGGGGCGATGCTCTCGCTCCAGAAGGGCAACACCCGCTCTACGGTGTCTTTTAAGCACTCGGTTGCCGGTAACTGTTCGGGCGTGAGCTTGCTGTAGCGCGAATCAAACCGCGGGTGGCGCTGGTCATCTAAGGCAAGAGGGTTGGGCGCGATCGCGTAAGCACGACGCCAAATCAACACCTGCTCATCGCCATATTGCGCGGCCATTTCGGCTTTGTTTAAGCCCTGCAGATCGCCGTAATGCCTTTCGTTTAGGCGCCAGCTATTGTGAACCGGCACATACATCGTACCCATGGCGTCAAGCGCTAGCCAAAGCGAACGAATCGCACGCGTGAGCACCGAGGTGTAAGCCAAATCGAAGCCGTAGCCCTTGTCTTTGAGCAGTTCACCCGCCTTGCGCGCCTGCTCGCGCCCGGCCTCGGTCAAATCGACATCGGTCCAGCCGGTAAAGCGGTTTTCGAGATTCCATTGGCTTTCGCCGTGACGCATTAAGACTAATTTATACATGGCTAACACAGGTTAAAGTGTGGAGGAAGACACCATTTTATAATTGTCTGACGCGTCACGCCCACCCTCCCCGATAATTTAGGGGTTAACCGTACTTATTTGGACACACCGTGGATTTTTTCTCCAATCAAAACAACCTGCTTTTGCTAGCCGTTGCGCTAGGTTCGGGGCTGGCGCTCACCTGGCCCATGATCCTACGCAGCCGCGCCGGCGCGGCGATTTCAAGCGCCCAAGCCGTACAAATGATGAACCACCAGCATGCGGTGTTGATCGATGTTCGCCCCTCAGAGGCATTTAATGCGGGTCACGTGCCCCAAGCCCGCAACGTGCCCTTAGGCGACTTCGAAAAAAAGGCCGCAGCGCTGCCTAAAAACAAGCCCATTATTGTCATTTGCGATGTCGGCCGTAGCGCGCTCGGCGCAGCGACGCGCTTACGCAAACTTGGCTTTACTGAAGTTGTCACCCTCGATGGGGGTCTGAAAGCTTGGCTGACCGCCGGGCTGCCTGTCACTGCTAATAAAACCGGAGCCTGATCATGCCTAAAGTTGTGATGTACACCACCGGCTATTGCCCGTATTGCTCGCGCGCTGAAATGCTCTTAACCCAACGCGGCGTAACCGAAATCGAAAAAATTCGTATCGATGTTGATACCGAACAGCGCGCTCTGATGATGGAGCGCACGGGTCGGCGCACCGTGCCACAAATTTATATCGGCGACACCCATGTGGGTGGCTTTGACGACTTGTCAGCGCTTGACCGCGAAGGCAAGCTGATGCCTTTGCTCAACGGCTAATTGTCGTGCGCACATCGCTAAGCAAACTTACCGCGCGATGTGCTCTGTTTCTATCGTTACCACACACCCTAGCCATACGATTATTTCCCCTCCCCTGAAATTAGAGAGTTATTTATGTCTGACCAAAACGCCCAAGCAGAGCAAGCACAAAATCCTAACGCCCCTGTCTTCAACATGCAGCGTGTCTACCTCAAAGATCTATCGCTTGAGATGCCCAATGCACCGAATATTTTCCTCGAGCAAGAAGGGCCGAAGGTTGAGGTGACGATCAATGTCGGCGGCCAAGCGCTGGCTGAAACAGTCTTTGAATCGACCATCACGGTCACCGTCACGACAAAAATCGGCGATAAGGTTTTGTACCTGGTCGAAGCCACGCAGGGGGGGGTCTTTGAAATTGCAAACGTGCCCGCCGAGCAGCTTGATCCGCTGATGGGCATTGTGTGTCCGACCATGCTCTACCCATATCTGGCTGCAAACATCGCTGATGCCATCACGCGTACCTCGTTGCCACCACTGCACCTGGCCGAAGTTAACTTTCAGGCGCTCTTTGAGCAGCGGATGGCAGAGGCAGCACAAGCCGCTCCGGCCTCAAGCGGCGGCGACTCAGGTTTAATTCTGCCACCTGGCATGACGCGACAGTAATTTGAGCCACCCCAGCCCAACTTTTTCTACGCCTTCGGCGCCGCCCGTGCCCCAACACGTTGCGGTACTGGGCGCAGGGGCTTGGGGTACGGCTTTGGCGTGCGTAGCCGTCAGGCACGCGCCAACGATGCTCTGGGCGCGTGACGCCAAGTTAGCAGAAGTCATCAACACCCAACACCTCAGTGCGCGCTATCTGCCTGCAATCGAACTGCCCAACTCGTTAATATGCACTGCAGCTTTATCGCAAGCACTTGCACATGCGCAGTGTGGCCCTGCGCCAGGGTTACTGATTTTGGGCGTTCCTCTCGCTGGGCTGCGGGCCTTGTGCGAGCAGCTTGCCGAGCAACTCACGCAAACAACTCCTGCGCTCGCGGGCATCCTGTACACCTGCAAAGGGCTTGAGGCTGACAGCGCGCAACTGCCCAGCGAAGTCGCACTCTCAGCACTGAAACATATCAGCAGCATTCCCACGGGTGTGCTCTCTGGGCCCTCTTTCGCACTTGAAGTGGCACGCGGGCTTCCGGTGGCGCTCACCGTCGCGAGCCATAGCGCCGACTTACGTCAGGCCACGATTCGAGCACTGCATGGCGGCAATATTCGCGTGTATACCAGCCAAGATGTCTTGGGCGTTGAAGTCGGCGGTGCGTTAAAAAACATTATGGCAATCGCCTGTGGCGTGGGCGATGGTTTAGGCTTGGGTACAAATGCGCGAGCCGCACTGATTACCCGTGGCCTCGCCGAGATGACCCGCTTTGGTGAAGCCCTTGGTGCACACGCGGCAACTTTTTCGGGGCTCACCGGTTTGGGCGATCTGGTGTTAACTGCAACCGGAGACCTGTCGCGTAACCGACAAGTCGGTTTAGCGATTGGCCAAGGCCACACGCTTGACTCTTTGCTGGCCTCGGGCTTGACAGCAGAGGGTGCGCGCTGCGCGCGTGCGGTTCGTGAGAGAGCCCGCAAACTCAACGTCGAGATGCCAATCACCGAGGCGGTGTGCAACGTCTTATTTGAAGGCGTTAAACCCTTGGATGCAGTGACCCGCCTGTTGTCACGCGTTGCAACCACAGAATAAACGTCCCATCCTGCTACAGAGTCAAGAATATATGCTGCGTCATCTTTTTTTCTTACTGATCGCCTTCTTTGCGCACACCGCGTGGGCGGCGTGGCCTGCAGATCGTCCGATTCATTTAGTCGTACCATTTCCGGCTGGCTCCTCGCCCGACTTACTCGCTCGTCAGGTCGCCGAACCTTTGAGTCAGGCCCTTAAACAAAATATTGTGATCGAGAACAAACCAGGTGTCGGTGGCAACTTAGGCACACGCTTAGTCGCGCGTGCGCCTAGCGATGGCTACACGCTGCTGTACACCATCAACGGCCCCTTAGTCACTGCCCCAACGCTGTATAAAAAAACCTTGGGCTACGACCCTGCCGCAGATCTTGCACCCATTACTTTGGTTGCCACTAGCCCAAACGTCTTAGTGCTCAGCGCGTCACTGCAGATCAATAGCACCGCAGAGTTTATTGAACGCGCCCGCGCGCGGCCAAATGTCTTGAACTACGGCTCGGTCGGGGCGGGTAGCGCAGCGCATTTAGCAATGGAGCTTTTTAAACAACAGGCAGGAATCGAGCTACTGCACGTTCCTTACGCCAGCTTTCCGCAAATTACGACCGCCATGCTTGCTGGCGATATTCAAGCAAGCTTTATGGTGCCTGCAATCGCCATGCCGCAGGCAAAAGAAGGCAAGCTCAAAGTGCTTGGTGTGACTAGCCGACTTGCCTCGGCGTCCTTGCCTGAGGTGGCTCCGTTGGCCGCTCAAGGGTTTGAGGGCTTTGAGGCGATTTCGTGGCACGCCATGCTTGCACCTGCGGGCACAGACCCCGCCATTTTGCTGAGGCTTCAGCAAGTACTCTCTGAAATTTTAGCAACCCCTCCCATCAAAGATAAATTTTCAGCTCAATACTTTTCTGCTGTGGGTTCAAGTGCGCAAGTTCTGCGAGAGTTGATGCAGACAGAAAAAAAACGCTGGGATGAGGTGATGACACGCCTGAACTTGTCTTTAGATTAGGTCAAGCTACACGCCGCCAGTAAAGCCCTGCTGCCGCCACGCCTCGAACACAACAATTGCCACGGCATTCGATAAATTCAAACTGCGTTGTGCGGGCAGCATCGGCAGGCGGATTGTGTGCTCGGGATGAAACAACGCCCGTTGCTGCGGCGTGAGACCAGCAGTTTCACAGCCAAACACAAACACATCATCCGCTTGTAGGGCAATTTGCCCCACCAGTTGGGTTGCCTTCGTTGTAATCGCAAAGACTCGCTCGCGCGGCGCACCGGTTGCTACAATCGCCAACTCAAGCGAATCGTGCACCTTGACTGGCTGCCACTCGTGGTAATCGAGGCCAGCACGCTTGAGGCGCTTGTCGTCAATCTCAAATCCGAGTGGTCGCACCAAATGCAGACGCGCACCGGTGTTGGCGCACAGGCGGATCACGTTGCC
>JAIPCU010000016.1 GCA_021738045.1 Candidatus Methylopumilus sp.
GTTGCTGTGTGACAAGGCTTGATTCCTTCGGCGTGGTTGCCTGCGTGGCTTGGGGCCTGGCCAAAATGAACGAGTCAGTGCGTACAGCCTTGGCCGAGAGCAACTCTGTGCCTCAGTCGACTGGGGTGTTGGTGGGGGCGCGTGGCCGTCACCACACGCGGCTTGTGCCGATAGAGTGGGGCGGCAAAGTGGTATCGATCGGTGGGCAAGCGCCGGTGCTGGTGCAGTCGATGACAAACACTGACACTGCCGATGCTGTCGCTACAGCCATCCAAGTCAAAGAACTTGCCCTGGCCGGTTCTGAGATTGTGCGTATTACCGTCAATACGCCCGAGGCCGCAAAAGAAGTCGCGGCCATCCGTGAGCACCTTGATCGCATGGGGATATCAGTGCCCCTGGCAGGTGATTTTCATTACAACGGGCATAAACTGCTGACGCAGTTTCCCGAGTGCGCGCAGGCGCTATCCAAATATCGCATCAACCCCGGCAATATGGGGGGCGGCAAAAGGCGCGACGATAATTTTGCGCAAATGATTGAAGTTGCATGTCGTTATAACAAGCCGGTACGTATTGGCGTGAACTGGGGTAGCCTCGATCACGAACTGCTGGCTCGCATGATGGATGACAACAGCAAGCTCGCGGCACCGCTTGGGGCGCAAGCCGTCATGCGTGATGCGCTGGTGGTCTCGGCGATTAGCAACGCTCAACGCGCCGAAGAGCTCGGGTTAAGCCCCAACGCCATCATTCTTTCGTGCAAAGTCAGTCACGTGCAAGACCTCATCGCCGTTTATCGCGATTTAGCGGCACGTTGTGACTATCCCTTGCACCTAGGTTTGACCGAAGCCGGCATGGGTAGCAAAGGCATAGTGGCCTCGACAGCCGCGCTGAGCGTGCTGCTGCAAGAGGGCATTGGTGACACGATTCGAATCTCACTTACGCCAGAGCCCGGCGGCGATCGCACGCGTGAGGTTGTGGTGGCGCAAGAGATTTTGCAGACGATGGGCCTACGTGCTTTTACGCCGATGGTGATCGCATGCCCAGGTTGTGGCCGCACCAGTAGCACGGTGTTTCAAGAGCTAGCCGATCGCATTCAGACTTACCTGCGCGAGCAAATGCCGCTCTGGAAAAATCAATACCCAGGCGTTGAATCAATGAACGTTGCTGTGATGGGGTGTGTGGTGAACGGGCCTGGCGAAAGTCGACACGCCGATTTGGGTATCAGCTTGCCCGGCACAGGCGAGGTGCCAGCGGCACCGGTGTTTGTCGATGGGCAGCGCACGGTTACCCTGAAGGGCGATCACATTGCCGAAGAATTTCAAACGATTGTTCAAGAGTACGTCTCGCGTCGCTATGGCTCGCGAGCCATTCAAAGTTAAGACATGACCCAAGTTTTTACAAAAGTCACCGCAATCCGCGGTATGAACGATGCCTTGCCCGGTGCTTCAGCGCGTTGGGAGCAGCTCGAAGCGCTGGTGCGCGAGTGGCTGCGTGCCTACGGTTATCGCAATATGCGTGCCCCGATTCTTGAGCACACCCGCCTCTTTACGCGCGGTATCGGTGAAGTGACCGATATTGTCGAAAAAGAGATGTACACCTTTACCGATTCGCTGAACGGCGAGTCGTTGACCATGCGGCCCGAGTTCACCGCTGGCATGGTGCGCGCGGCAATCGAACACAATCTTTTGTATGACCGGCCACAACGCGTGTACGCCATGGGCCCGGTGTTTCGACACGAACGCCCGCAGCGTGGTCGTTATCGGCAGTTTCATCAGATTGACGTTGAGGCGCTAGGTTTGGCGGGCCCCGATATCGACGCTGAATTAATTGTCATGGTGTCAAGGCTCTGGAAGTTGCTAGGGATCACTGATATTGAGTTAGAGATTAATTCTTTGGGGCAGGGTGACGAACGTGCTGCACATCGCGCCGCACTGATCACACACCTCGAACAGCACAAAGATATTTTGGATGAAGATGGTTTGCGGCGGATGTACACCAACCCGTTGCGAGTGCTGGACACTAAAAATCCGGCCATGCAGGCGATGGCTGACTCGGCCCCCAAACTGTTTGATTTTTTAGGCGAAACCTCACGAGCCCATTTTGACGGTGTTTGCGCACGCTTGACTGATGCGGGTGTGCCCTATCGCTTAAACCCTCGGATGGTGCGCGGACTTGATTATTACAACTTAACGGTTTTTGAGTGGGTGACTGACAAACTGGGTGCGCAGGCTACGGTGTGTGGTGGCGGGCGCTATGATGGTTTGATCGAGCTGTTGGGCGGCAAAGCTGCACCAGCCGTGGGTTTTGCCATCGGCATCGAACGTCTGCTCGATCTTTGGGGGCAATATCAACCCGAAGTTGCCTTGCCAGAGTGCGAGGTGTACGTGGTTCATCAAGGCGACGATGCGCAGCGCCGTGCTGCCCTGTTGGCCGAGTCGCTTCGTGATGCGGGCATGTCGGTGATTGTTCATGCGGGCGCCGCTAGCTTTAAGTCTCAGTTCAAACGGGCAGATGCAAGTGCAGCGTCGATTGCGGTTATTCTTGGGGGTGACGAGTTGGCGGCTGGGGTCGCCTCGGTCAAGATGTTGCGCGCCGTCGCCCAAACCCCAGATGCGGCACAGTTCTCTGTCCCGCTCGATGATTTAGTGGCATTTTTGAAAGACAAGGTTAATTAAGCATGGCATACGATATCGACGAACAAGAACAACTCGACCAATTACGCGCGTGGTGGGCTAAATATGGCACTGCGGTCTTGACCGTGTTGGTGGTTGCCATGGCTGCGTTAGGTGGCTGGCGAGGTTGGCAGTGGTACGAAACCAGCAAGTCTGTGCAAGCCCGCGGCTATTTTGAGGCGCTTGAAGAGGCCGGTCGCCAACAGGGTGACGAATCGATTGCTCGGATCAATGCGGCGATGCAAACTTTGCGTTCAGAGTTTGCTGCAACCGATTATGCGGCGCGTGGTGCGTTAGTCGCGGCTTCAGCGTTAGCTTCGCGTAACGAATTGCAAGCGGCGCGTTCGCAACTCGAATGGCTGGCTCAAACCAAAAACCCAACGCTGTTGCCAGTGGCTAAATTGCGCCTGGCCGGCATCTTGCTTGAACAAAAAGATTTCGACGCTGCTCTGTTGCAACTGACTGATCCGCCCACGCCTTTTGTTGGCCTCTATGCAGATCGTCGGGGCGATATTTTGGCAGCACAGGGCAAAGGGGCCGCAGCCCGCGAAGCCTGGACGCAAGCTGTTGAGGCGTTGGGCGTGGCGCATCCGTTGACCCCGGTCGTCAAGCTAAAGCTCGATGCGCTTGGTGCGTGACGATGTCGGCCTTTTCTCAATTAGTCAAACTTAAACTTGATGCGCTCGGAGCATAACGATGTCTTTATTGTTTAACGCCAAGTGGGTTCGTTTGGTCTGGTTATCGGCTTTGCTGTCGGCCCTGACGGGTTGCGCGCTGTGGACCGGTGATGATGGTCGCTATAACCCGACGCCGTTAACTGAATACAAACCAGGGTTATCGGCAAGTATCGGCTGGAAAGCGCAGATTGGTAAGGGTTCAGGAATCGGGTTTGTTCCAGAGGTGGTTGGTTCGACTGTGTATGCGGCTGCTGCGGATGGTTCAGTGGGCAAGTTTGATCTTGCTTCGGGTGCCCCAGCTTGGGTGGCCAAGGTGGATAAGAAATTATTGGCCGGTGTCGGTAGCGATGGCAAAACAACGGCCGTTGTCACCTCGGATGGCACGGTGGTGGCACTTGACGATAATGGGCAGATCAAATGGCGCACAAAAGCCTCAAGCGAAGTCACTGTGCCACCAGTCGTTGGGTTGGGTGTGGTTGTGGTTCGCAGCGGCGACTACCGAGTCCAGGCGTTTAACGCTGAAACTGGCGAACGTATCTGGAGCGTGCAGCGTCCGGGCCCAGCACTTGCCCTGCGTGCACCAGCGCGCATGCTGTTGCTTGAGGGCTTAGTGATCAGTGCGATCCCTGGCGGCAAACTCATTGCGATTAACGCCGTGTCGGGTGATGTGCAGTGGGAGGGTACCGTTGCACTGCCTAAAGGCTCAACTGATCTTGAGCGCGTCAATGACGTGGTTGGCCTGCCTGCACTCTCAGGAACATTGTTATGTGCGGTGGCCTTTCAAGGCCGTGTGGTCTGCTTTGATATTGCTGCAGGCGGGCGTACCGTCTGGAGCAAAGACTTTTCAAGCTCAGTGGGCTTGGGCATCGACGCAACCCAGCTGTATGTGCCAAATGAGCATGATGCGATTTCGGCATATGGTCTGAAAAATGGTGGTTTAGCTTGGCGCCAAGATGCGTTGCGTAATCGCAAACTTACCAGCCCTGCGGTCTTGCCTGGTGCTGTTGCAGTAGGCGATCTTGCTGGCTTTGTGCATTTCTTGTCACCCACTGATGGTCAGTTACTCGCTCGTATCCTCGTTGGGGGCGGTGCCATTCAAGCGCCGCTCGTCTCGACCCCGCAAGGTATTCTCGTGCAGTCGGGCGATGGCCTGCTTGTTTTACTTAGGTTGAACTAATTCGTGTCACTTAAACCTGTCGTCGCCCTGGTTGGACGTCCAAACGTTGGTAAATCAACGCTCTTTAATCGTCTAACCCGTTCGCGCGCGGCACTAGTCGCTGATTTTTCTGGTTTGACGCGCGATCGCCACTATGGCGAAGGTCGTGTCGGAGACAAACCCTTTATTGTGGTGGATACCGGCGGTTTCGAGCCTGTTGCCAAAACGGGTATTTTGCACCAGATGGCGCGGCAAACAAAGCAGGCGATTGCTGAGGCCGATGTCGTCATTTTTTTGGTCGACGCGCGCGCAGGCCTAAACGCACACGACCATGACATTGGCCGCTTGCTTCGTAAACTCGGTCAACGCGCGGTCTTGTGCGTCAACAAGGCCGAAGGGATGGCGCACGGTAGTGCGATTGCTGAGTTTCACGAGCTTGGGCTGGGCCAGCCATATGCGATTTCGGCTGCCCACGGCGATGGCATTGCTGATTTGATCGAGCATGCCCTTGAGGGGCTTGGACAAGAGCCCGAACCTGAAGACTACGATGCCGATGACGCCGAGCCAAGCGCAGAGGCGCTTAAAAGCGATTTTTTTGAACCCGTCGAGGTTGTGGATCATCGCATTAAGCTTGCGATTGTCGGCCGCCCAAACGTGGGTAAGTCAACGTTGATTAATACCTTGCTGGGCGAAGAGCGCGTGATTGCGTTTGATATGCCCGGTACCACGCGCGATGCGATTGAAATCGAGTTTGATCGTGGCGGCAAAAAATACACACTGATCGACACGGCCGGTTTGCGCAAGCGCGGTAAAGTGTTTGAGGCGATTGAAAAATTCTCAGTGATTAAAACCTTGCAAGCCATCGAGGCGAGCAACGTGGTGTTGTTGATGATTGATGCTCAGCAAGAGGTCTCAGACCAAGATGCCCATATCGCCGGCTTTATTCTTGAAACCGGTCGGGCGCTGGTGGTGGCGATCAATAAATGGGACGGCCTCGACAGCGAGCAACGCGAGCGCATTCAACGTGAGTTTGATCGTAAGTTACGCTTTTTGTCGTTTGCGCGCCAGCATACGATTTCTGCGTTGCGCGGGCAGGGTGTCAATGCGGTGCTCAAGTCAGTGAACTTGGCGCACGCCGCAGCGTTTACTAAGCTTTCGACGCCTCGCCTCACCCGCGAGTTACAAGCAGCAGTCGAGCAGCAACCCCCACCACGCAGAGGTATTTTTAGGCCCAAAATGCGTTATGCGCACCAAGGCGGGCAAAATCCACCCCTCATTATTGTGCACGGTAATGCGCTTGATGCGATCTCTGATTCGTACCGTCGCTATCTTGAAGGTCGCTTTCGTGACGCGTTTGAGCTCGCTGGTACGCCGCTGCGTATTGAGTTCAAGTCGTCATTTAATCCTTACGCTGATAACAATTAAGCCCCATGAGTCGTTTCTGGAACAAACTGGTCGCCACCCTTGACCCCTACGTGCCGGGTGAGCAACCCCGCATCCAAAATCTTGTGAAGCTCAACACCAACGAGCATCCCTACGGCCCGTCACCCAAGGTGCTGGCCGCGATTGCGGCGCATACCAACGACAGCTTGCGCCTTTACCCTGATCCAACTGCCTTGGTGTTACGTCAGGCGATTGCCAAACGTTTTGCGTTGACACCCGACCACGTGTTTGTGGGCAACGGATCAGATGAGGTGTTGGGCCACGTGTTTCATGCCTTGCTTAAACAAGATGCTCCGGTGTGGTTCCCAGACATTACCTATAGCTTTTATCCGGTGTATTGCGGCTTGTATCAAATCCAGTTTCGTGCGATTCCCCTAGACGAGCACTTTAAGATTGCTGTCACTGACTACTTGCCTGGTTCTGTTGGGGCAACCACTGCTGCAGTGCCCGCTGGTACAAGTGCCTCAGATGCTGGTCGTGCTGGTGGGATTATTTTCCCAAACCCTAATGCGCCAACGGGTTGTGCCAACCCGCTTGCTGAGGTCGAGCGAATTATTGCTGCCAACCCAGATATTGTGGTGGTGGTAGACGAAGCCTATGTCGATTTTGGTGCACAAACCGCTGCAGCCCTGATTGAAAAGTATCCGAATCTGCTGGTGGTGCACACGCTGTCAAAATCCCGTTCGCTTGCTGGGCTGCGTGTGGGTTACGCGCTGGGTCATCCAGATCTTATTCAGGGCTTAGATCGCGTCAAAAACAGTTTTAATTCGTATCCGCTTGATAATCTGGCTTTAGCCGGTGCCACGGCCGCAATTGAAGACGAAGCGTATTTTGAAACCAGTCGAAACGCGGTCATTCGTACCCGCAACGCGCTAACCGCTGGGCTGCAAAACCTAGGTTTTGAAGTGTTGCCCTCAGCCGCCAATTTCGTGTTTGCGCGGCACCCTAGTCATAAAGGGGCCGACCTCGCCGCCGGTTTGCGGGCAAAAAACATTCTTGTTCGGCATTTTAACAAGCCGCGCATTGCAGATTTTTTACGCATTACGGTCGGCACCGACGAAGAGTGCGCGCAGTTGTTAACCGCTTGCCGCGAGTTAGTCGGTCAGTGAGTCGTATTCCCGATTGATTCAAGCGTGATCAATTTTTTCGACTTGGTTTGATAAATCGTAACCAAATGTTTTGCCCTTGCAGTTGATACGGGTAAAGCGCTAGCGAAGCCTTAGGAAACCCTGTAGAGTGGTGCTCTTGGATTGGAAAACATGCATATCTTTGCAAAAGCCCAATTCGTACACAGCAACATACGGAGCCTGCCAATGAGCAATAAAGGACAAACCCTGCAAGACCCATTTCTAAACGCTTTGCGTAAAGAACACATTCCTGTTTCCATTTATTTGGTAAACGGGATCAAACTTCAAGGCCAAGTTGAATCGTTTGATCAGTACGTTGTGTTACTCCGTAACACCGTGACACAAATGGTCTACAAACACGCCATTTCAACCGTGGTACCTGCTCGTGCGGTCACACTGCCTGCCGATGGCGCTGCCGAAGTTGGCGCAGACGTCGCTGCCGAATAATCGGTTCGCGTTATTTCGGTCTTTTTCACCCTTTGTTTTTTTCAACGCACAAGACATGCTTGCATGTCTTGTGGTGGTGACTTATGCGCGCGCTAATCATCAGTGTTGATTTGGGTGCCCCAGATTATCTTGCGCATGCGCAAGAATTCGACATGCTGGCCAAGGGTGCGGGTGCCCAGGTGGTGGCAACATTAGTTGCGCGTCGACAGCGCCCTGATGCCGCCTACTTCATTGGTTCGGGCAAGGTGCAAGAAGGTGTTTTACTTGCACAAGAGCTCGACGCTGAGGTCATTTTATTTGATCAGCCTTTGTCTCCAGCGCAACAGCGTAATCTTGAACGCCAGTTCAATTTGCGCGTGGTCGATCGCGTTGCTTTGATTTTGGATATTTTTGCGTTACGTGCCAAAAGCCATGAGGGTAAGTTACAGGTTGAGCTGGCACAGTTACAGCATCTTTCAACCCGACTGACGCGCATGTGGTCTCACCTTGAGCGCCAACGCGGTGGTATCGGCATGCGCGGCCCCGGTGAGTCTCAGCTTGAAATGGATCGCCGCATGATCGGCGCAAAAGTCCGCTTGCTACGCGAACGTCTTGAACGCGTGCAGCGTCAACGCACCACGCAGCGTCGCTCAAGGGTGCGCGGCGGCACCCTGTCGGTGTCGCTGGTGGGGTATACCAACGCGGGTAAATCAACCTTGTTTAATGCGATGACCCGCGCCGGCGCTTTTGCAGCAGATCAGTTGTTTGCCACCCTCGACACCACGACTCGCCGTGTGTGGATAGAGGGTGCTGGCCAAATTACCCTTTCAGATACTGTGGGTTTTATTCGCGACTTACCGCTTACACTGATCGCTGCATTTCGGGCAACGCTCGAAGAAGCGATTCAAGCCGATCTTTTATTGCACGTGGTTGACGCGGCGAGCCCCCAGCGAGACGAACAAATTGCTGAGGTGGACAAGGTGCTGGTTGACATTGGTGCAGCCGAAATCCCGCGTGTCATGGTCTATAACAAGATCGATTTGGCCGGGCTTGACCCGCGCGTTGAATCTGACCCGCATGGTACGATTTGCAGAGTGTTTTTAAGTGCCCAGCAGCGGTTGGGGTTAGATGGTTTACGTAGTGCAATCAGTCAGTTTGCTTTAAATCTGGAAAACAATGCGACTTCTCTCCAAAATATTCAATCTCAATGATCCCGGTTGGGGTCGTGGGCAAGGCGGCAATGGCTCTGAGCCTCCTAAGCGTCCGCCTCAAGGCAACGGCCCACCTGATCTCGATCAAGTCTGGCGCGATTTTAATAATCGCTTAGGCTCTTTGTTTGGTCGTGGTAACGGCGGAGGCTCGCGCCCTAATCCTACGCCAGGCATGGGTGGCCCCACGCCGCGCCAGTCTAAGATTGGCTTGGGTATTATTGCGGCGGGTGCGGTTGCACTGTGGCTGGGTAGCGGGTTTTTTATCGTTCAAGAAGGTCAGGTTGCTGTCTTGACCCAGTTCGGTAAATACAAAAGTACTGCGCAAGCTGGTTTTCAATGGCGTATCCCGGCCCCGATTCAAGGGCACGAGATGGTCAATATCTCTCAATTACGTACCTTTGAAGTCGGCTTTCGTGGCAACGCTCGTAATCGTGTGCTGCCTGAAGCGTTGATGTTGACTGAAGACGAAAACATCGTCGATGTGCAATTTGTCGTGCAATATCGCCTGCGTGCTGATGGTGCTCCGGATTACATCTTCAAAACCAAAGACCCAGACGAGTCTGTGCGGCAAACTGCACAGGCTGCGATGCGTGAAGTGGTCGGTAAAAAGCCAATGGATAAAGTGTTGTACGAAGAGCGTGCTGCGATCGCGGTTGATGTACAAAAACTGATGCAGCAGATTCTCGATCGTTACAAAACCGGTATTCAGGTGAGCAGCGTTGCGATTCAAAACGTGCAACCGCCAGAGCAAGTGCAGGCTGCCTTTGATGACGCAGTCAAAGCTGGGCAAGACTTAGACCGTCAGAAAAATGAAGGTCAGGCTTATAGCAACCAGATTGTGCCAATGGCGGCTGGGCAAGCGTCGCGCATGCTTGAGCAAGCCGAAGGTTATCGCGCACGGGTCGTGGGGACTGCCACGGGTGATGCTGCGCGATTTGGCAGCGTCTTGGCCGAGTACACCAAGGCTCCTGAGGTGATTCGCGAGCGGATGTATCTTGAAACCATGCAACAAATGTTTGCCAATGCTAGCAAGGTGCTGATTGACACCAAGGGCTCAAACAATATGTTGTATTTACCGCTCGACAAGATCACCCAGCAAGCGGCGCAAGATCCCTCTCGTGCTGCTTCGGGTTCACCAATGTCTACGGGGGTGCCTGTGATACCTCCGATGCCAATGCCTGGTGCGACAACGCCCGCACGCCCGGCGGTGTCCGGTTCACCTAACTCACTGACGCGCGATCGCGGCAGTCGCTAAGCAGAGGACAGATCATGAAAAGATTATTTCCCCTGTTGATCGCATTGATCATCGGCCTCATTGCATTGTCTTCTTCGGTGTTTATCGTGCGCGAGCGCGATTACGCGGTTGTGTTTGCCTTGGGTGAAGTCAAAAAAGTTGTCTCTGAGCCCGGTTTGTATTTCAAACTACCGCCTCCGTTGCAAAACGTCGTCACGCTTGATCGTCGCTTGTTAACGATTGATGCGCAAGACGCCGAGCGTATTCAGACCTCTGAAAAGAAGAATCTGTTGATCGATTCGTTCGTCAAGTGGCGCATCGCTGATCCTAAGCTTTATTACGTGACCTTCGGTGGTAACGAACGTGCTGCCCGCGAGCGCTTGCAGGCGCAAATTCGTGATGCACTCAACGCCTCAGTCAACATCCGTACTGTTAAAGACGTGGTGTCGCTTGAGCGTGAAGTCATCATGAACGAAGTGCTCTCAAACGTGGTGAAGCGTGCTGAAGTGTTGGGTGTGCAAATTGTCGATGTGCGGTTAAAGCGCATTGAGTTTGCCCCTGAAATTTCTGAGTCGGTTTACCGCCGGATGGAATCCGAGCGTCTGCGCGTGGCCAACGAGGCGCGTTCAATTGGTGCAGCTGAAAGCGAAAAAATCCGCGCCGAAGCTGACCGTAAACGCGAGCAAATCGTGGCCGAGGCCTACGGCCGAGCTCAAGCCATCATGGGTGAGGGCGATGCTGTTGCTGCAGGGATCTACGCGAAAGCCTATGGCGCCAATTTAGACTTTTATAGCTTTTATAAAAGCCTAGAGGGCTACCGTGCGGCCTTTGGCAAGTCGGGCGATGTCTTGGTAGTCGACCCAACGTCCGACTTTTTTAGGTATTTAAAATCGTCTTCTGGCAAATAGACACTGCGCGGCCTCTGAACTGAGGGCGTAACAGAAAATAGTCACTGACCGGCCTCGTCACTGAGGCCGTAACAGTGTTGCCATAATAGGTATAATACGATGTAAGCTTTAACGATTGTTCTGGCGGCTTGCCGGGCTTACGCCCCGAGCCGCTTTTCGTTTGGGCGACACTTTTTAAACTTTTAGTTGCAACCCCTATGAAAGGTAATTGGTTACTGCCTGAAAGCCTGGCCGATACGCTGCCGGCTGAGGCGCGCCGTATCGAAGAGCTGCGTCGGCAGTTGCTTGACCTGTTTCGTACCTACGGGTTTGAACTGGTGGCACCTCCGTTGGTTGAATACATTGATTCATTGCTCTCAGGTACGGGCAGTGATCTGAATTTGCGCACCTCAAAGTTAGTCGATCAGTTGTCGGGCCGCACCCTTGGTGTTCGCGCCGACATGACGCCCCAAATTACCCGAATTGATGCCCACCTGTTAAATCGCGCAGGCGTGACGCGGCTGTGTTATTGCGGCCCGGTGCTGCATGCACGACCTGCGGGCTTGCTCTCTAGTCGCGAGCTCTTGCAGATTGGTGCCGAAATCTTTGGGCATAAAGGGTTTGAGGCTGATCTTGAAATTATTCGCCTTGCGCTCGAAAGCGCGCGCTTGGCTGGCGTACAAGCGTTGCGCCTTGACCTATGCCACGCTGGGTTAGTGCGCAGCTTAATTGAGGCGGATGCCGCTGCGCAGCTGCGTGCCGACGAAATCATGGCGCTGCTGCGTGATAAAGATTTGCCCGGGATTGCTGGGCTCGCGCAGGGCGCTGGGGCGTTGCAAGCCCAAACGGTTCAAGCGCTTGCTTGGCTACCTAAACTATACGGCGATCGTACTGTCATCGATCGTGCTCGCAAGGTGTTGCCTCACACTGCAGGTGTTGTCGCAGCTCTCGATACCTTGGCGCAGTTATTGGGTGCACTCGATGACGTGTCGGTAGGCGTGGATCTGGCTGATGTGGGTACCTACGGTTATCACACCGGTGTGACCTTCTCGATTTATGCCGATGGGTGGCATGATGCACTAGTGCAGGGCGGGCGCTACGACAACGTGAGTTTAGCGTTTGGTCGGGCGCGCCCCGCAACGGGGTTTAGCCTTGATTTGCGTAAGCTTGCCGCTGGCTTGTTACCCGCGCTGGCAACAGCGGCGGTGCGTGCCCCTGCCGGGCAAGACCCGGCCTTGCGTGCTGCAGTGCAGGCACTCAGGCAAGAAGGTCATATCGTCGTGCAGGTGTTTCCGGGTGAAACTGCCACGCACGATGAGTTTATTTTTGATCGCGAACTTGTTTGTCAAGGCGGTCACTGGAAAATGCAACGCGTGGTCTAGGCTTTAGCGCAATGGGTCGGTATCAAGACCTAAGGCTCGCTAGAGGTTTACTGTTTGTTTTTTAATTAGTCTACTTACCTGACATGAGCAAGAACATCGTAGTGATCGGCACCCAATGGGGTGACGAAGGAAAAGGCAAAATTGTTGACTGGTTAGCCGAGTCGGCGCATGGTGTCGTGCGCTTTCAAGGCGGCCACAATGCCGGCCACACCCTGTGGGTCAATGGCAAAAAAACAATTTTGCGCTTGATTCCCTCGGGCATCATGCACCCCTCGGTGACTTGCTATATCGGCAACGGCGTGGTGTTGTCCCCCGAGGCTTTGCTCAAAGAAATCGTCGAGCTCGAGGCTGCAGGTCTTGATGTGCGCTCACGGCTCAAAATTTCAGAGGCTTGCCCGCTGATTTTGCCGTACCACGTGGCGTTAGACCAGGCGCGCGAAGCCCGCCGCGGTGACGCAAAAATCGGTACAACCGGCCGTGGTATTGGCCCAGCGTATGAAGACAAAGTGGCGCGCCGTGCCTTGCGCGTACAAGATTTGTTTAATCCAAGCGGGTTTCGTAGCAAAGTCGAAGAAGTTCTCGACTTGCATAACTTTGTATTGACTCAATATCTGGGTGCTAAAGCGGTCTCGGTTCAAGAAGTGGTTGATCAGGCGATGGCACTTGCACCAGCAATTGCCCCGATGGTGGCCGATGTCAGCAGCGAGTTGTTTGCTGCTCAGCAAGCCGGCAAACCTTTGCTGTTTGAAGGTGCGCAAGGCGCGCTACTCGACGTTGATCATGGCACCTATCCGTATGTCACAAGCAGCAACTGCATTGCTGGCGCGGCCGCTGCAGGCGCAGGTGTGGGCCCGCAAACCTTAAGCTATGTCTTAGGCATCACCAAGGCCTACGCCACGCGCGTAGGTTCGGGTCCGTTTCCGACTGAGCTGCTTGATGACGTTGGCGCACGCTTGGCCAGCGTCGGTAAAGAGTTTGGTTCAGTGACCGGTCGGCCACGCCGTTGCGGCTGGTTTGATGGCGCAGCACTTAAGCGCTCGGTACGCCTCAATGGTATTTCTGGTTTGTGTATTACCAAGCTCGATGTGCTTGATGGCTTGTTGACACTCAAAATGGGTGTTGGTTATGAAATCGACGGTAAGTTTTGTGATGTGCTGCCTTACGGGGCCGCCGCGGTCGCGCGCGCCAAGCCCATCCTCGAAGACATGCCCGGCTGGACAGAAAGCACTGTCGGCGTCACAGATTTTGCTAAGTTGCCGGTCAATGCTCAACGCTATCTCAACCGGATGGCCGAGGTCTGTGGCGTGCCGATTGATATGGTCTCAACAGGCCCCGATCGCAACGAAACCATCATGATCCGTCACCCTTTTAAGTCTTAATACCTTTGTTGTACGACTTCAGCGCTAACCGTCTGACCCAAACTAACGAAAGCGATTCAGTCTGAATGCCTTCATTGCACGACTCAAGCGCTAACGGCGTTACCCAAACCAGCGAAAGCGATCTTTGGGTGACGTGGGCGCAGTACGATGACTTGGTCGAGCAACTGGCGGTGCAAGTTCAGCGGTCTGGCTTTCAGTTTGATCAGATTCTGTGTCTGGCCCGCGGTGGTATGCGTATCGGTGATGTGCTGTCTAGGGTGTTTAACGTGCCCTTAGCGATTTTGGCCGCTAGCAGTTATCGCGGTTCCCAGGGCACAGAGCAGGGGGCTTTACAGATTGCCCAACAGGTCACTTCTGCGGCAGGTCCGCTTTCTGGCAACATTTTGCTGGTTGATGATTTAGTTGACTCTGGCGTGACCTTTGCCTCGGTCCGCGAGCACTTGTTGGTCGCCTTTCCCCTGATCAAAGCGCTTAAAACGGCGGTTCTTTGGCAAAAAGCAGCTTCGGTGGTCAAGCCTGACTATGTTGTGACGGTGCTATCAACGAACCCCTGGATCCATCAGCCGTTCGAGCGTTACGACACCGTTAAGCTGCCTGAGTTGGTCGAAAAGTGGTCTGGGGTGCCCAACAAATAGCGTATTTGTGCTATTATCAAAGGCTGTGCAAAGAGAGTGTTGCCTGCCTTTCGCCTTTACAGTGGGCTGAACAAAAGGTTTTACAACGCTTCTTCTCATTGCTTGAAACAATTTATTTCGTTCGCTGTTTAACTCACTTTTTTACGTCACGCACCCTATGCCTATCGTTCGTCTGAAAGAAAACGAGCCCTTTGAAGCCGCACTGCGTCGCTTCAAGCGCACAATTGAAAAAACCGGCCTGTTGACCGAGTTGCGCGCCCGCGAATTCTATGAAAAACCCACTGCCGAGCGTAAGCGCAAGCAGGCTGCTGCCGTTAAGCGCCATTACAAGCGCATCCGTAGCCAGCAATTGCCTCCGCGCATGTTTTAACCTGTGGCGCATCGTCTGATGCGCTGCATGCGTATGGCCTAAGCGTTGATCCCAGATTCATTTATCCAGGATCTTCTTGCCCGTGTTGACGTGGCAGACGTTGTTGGGCGCTACGTACAGTTAAAAAAAGGCGGCATTAACCTGCTCGGGTTGTGTCCCTTTCATAACGAAAAATCTCCGTCTTTTACTGTCAGCCCGACAAAACAGTTTTATCACTGCTTTGGTTGTGGTGCGCATGGCAGCGCGATTACCTTTCTCATTGAACATACTGGGGCCAGCTTCCCCGAGGCAGTCCGCACTCTTGCCTCTGCCGTTGGCATGTCCGTCCCCGAAGAAAACCGCTCGCCTGGGCAAAAGGCGGCCACTGCGCGTCGTCGCGAAGAGGTCTCTGCGCACACCAAGGTGCTTGAAACGGCTCAAACCCATTACCTAGCTCAACTGCGCGAAACCCCAGCCGCGATTCGCTATTTAAAGCAGCGCGGGCTGACGGGTGAAATCGCTAAAGAATTCGGGTTGGGTTGGGCTGGTTCTGATCGGCAGGCGTTAGCAAAAGTCTTTACCCGCTACGACGATGCGCTGTTGGTTGAATCTGGACTGGTGATTGAGTCTGAAGATGGTCGGCGTTACGACCGCTTTCGCGAACGGGTGATGTTTCCGATTCGAAACGTCAAAGGTGAGATTGTTGGTTTTGGTGGTCGTATTATCGGCAAGGGTGAGCCCAAGTACTTAAATTCGCCCGAAACCCCTGTTTTTTCAAAGGGTAACGAACTGTATGGCTTGTTTGAGGCTCGTACGGCGATTCGCGCTGAAGGTTGTGTGATTGTGGTTGAAGGCTATATGGATGTGGTCGGGCTGGCTCAGTTGGGCGTACGCAATGCCGTGGCAACCCTGGGTACCGCCACAACGCCGGTTCATATTCAAAAGTTACTGCGGTCAAGTGACAAGATTATTTTTAGCTTTGACGGTGATGGTGCAGGGCGTCGTGCGGCCTGGCGTGCCTTGCAATCGTGCCTTCCTTTATTGCGAGATGATATTTCTATCCGGTTTTTATTCTTACCAACAGAGCACGATCCTGATAGTTATATCCGGCAATTTGGCGAAGAGGCGTTTCGAGCCTGCTTGGCTGAATCTGATGCCTTATCGACCTTCTTCTTAAATGAGCTCGGTTCGCGTCATGCTTTAAAAGAAGTCGAAGGGCGTTCGGCCTTAGTGCACGAGGCGCGCCCCTTACTCGCTTTGATCCCGCAAATCACGCTTAAGGTTCAGCTGCAAAATGAGTTTGCCCGGTTAGCTCAACTAACACCCGAAGAGTTAACCGCTTTACTCGAAAAAGAAGTGACCCCAGCCTTAATGGGCTTACCCGCTGCGGGTCAGCCAGGTGCAGGCCGAGCTGCGGGTGCCGCAACAGGCGGTGCGTCGGGTCGAGCTGCACAGGGCCGAGGTGCGAAGGGTGGTGAGCCCTCATTTTCACCATCAGGGCCTGCCGGCGACGAGTTTTCTGGTGATGATCAAGCGTTTCAGGGGTATCACGATGCCACCGGTGGCGGGCCCGAGTTTGGTCGCAGCGCTGGGCGTATGGCCGGGCGTCAGCCGTCAGCCCGGGTCGATCGTCGTGCTGTGGCCCCAATGGCCAAGCGTTTGCTGAGGTTGCTGTTGACCCATCCTGAGTTGGTTGACGTAATGGGTGAGCAGCAGCTTGAACTTCTTGAACGTGGCCCCCATCTAGAAATGGTGAGAGAGTTGATTGTGCTTGCCCAGGCTAGCGGTGCCCGACACGTCGGGGCGTTGATTCAGGCGGCTGACCCGGGGGCAGACCTAGGCGTCTTGATGGCGTCGGTGGCTGGGGATTTGTTGGCCCAAGAGCCCTTGCCAAATCCGCAAGGTGAGTGGGAAGACGCTTTACGCCGGATTGAGCTCGAGAGCTTAAAAAGTGAGCAAGAGGTGCTGGTTGCAGAGGGATTAAATAATTTGCAATCGCAGCAAAATTATCGGGAACTTTCTTCCCGCATCACCCGTCTAATTAGGGTAATCGAAACCAGCAAAGCACGCTGATCCGGTTAAAATCTAGGTTTACGCAGCCCAAGCGTTTGTTGGGCAAGCTCGTGCCGGCAGGCACATTCCATACAAAAGAGCACACTAATGACTCGATCCGTCGGCATCAAAAAAACCATGGCAGCCGCATCGCCCAAACCCAAAGCTGCTGTTAAGCCAACGGCCAAATCTAGCTCTAAGTCTGCCTCAGTATCGGTCAAGGCAAGTGCTAAGCCCGTCTCTAAGTCAACCACCAAGGCAACAGCCAAGCCTTCCGCTAAAACGCCGGTCAAAGCTGTGGCTAAAGCGGCCCCCGCATCGGCTAAAAATAGTAAACCTGCGGCTAAACCGCCCGCTCAGGCGGGGCTGGCTTCTGGTAAGCCTGGTGTGGTTAAGTCTTTTTCAAAATCCGCAGCAAACACTGCAGCTCAGTCAGTCAAGGAATCAATGAAGTCGGCTTCACCTAGCAAATCAAAAGTGCCCGCATCGGCAACCCCCGCAAAAACCGCTGTCAAACCCGTCACAAAGGTTGCTGCCAAACCCGCTGACAAAGCGGCAGGCGTGTCTGCCAAGGCCGCAAGCACGAAAGACGCTGCAGCTAAAGGCGCTGCACCTAAAACAGCAGCAAACTCAGCCACTAAAGCTGCCCCCGCAAAAGCTGCGTCGGGCAAGGCGCCAGCGGCTCCGAAGCCCGTGCTAGCTAAAGCACCACCACCCGCACCGGTTTCAGCCAAAGCGCCGGGTAAGGTCGATGTCTCTAAGCCGCCACCGCCCGAAGATGATGGTGATGGCCCGCCTAAAAAAGTGTCTGGCCGTCCACCCGGTGGTACAGGTCGGCGCCCAGGTCGCCCATCAAAAAATCCAAATAACAACAGCGACAGCGAGTTTGGTGATTCGGGCGATGGCGAGCACGAAGCTGAAGTCTTACCCGATTTAAAACCTGTTAAGCGTGGCAAGCGCGTCAAAGGCGAGGGCAAAGACCTAATCGCTCGCGGCCCCGTGACACCTGAAGAATACGAAGCCCGTCGCAATCGCCTGAAGTTACTGATTAAGCTCGGTAAAGATCGCGGCTATCTCACTTATGGCGAAATCAACGATCATCTTCCCGATGACTTAGTTGACGCTGAGGCGATCGATGGCATTATCAGCACGTTTAGCGACATGGGCATTGCGGTCTATGACCAGGCCCCTGATGCTGAATCATTGTTACTCGGTGAAAACGCACCGGTTGCCACGTCAGATGACGACGTTGAAGACGAAGCCGAAGCCGCGCTCACCACCGTTGATTCAGACTTTGGTCGCACCACCGACCCTGTGCGTATGTATATGCGCGAAATGGGTACGGTTGAACTCTTGACCCGCGAAGGCGAAATCGAAATCGCCAAGCGTATCGAGGGTGGCTTGAAAGATATGGTGAAAGCGATTTCAGCATGCCCCACCACCATCAACGAAATCTTGAATCACGTGCAGCGTGTGCGCGATGCGCAAGCGCAAATCGATGAAGTGATCGATGGCTTGGTTGACGATGACGGTGAAGAATACGCGGGCGCTGGCGTTGCTGACGAGGCCGAAGAAGACGGCCCAGCCGGCGGCATGAGCAGCAAGCAAGTTGAAGATCTGCGTGTCAAAGGCATGGCCAAGTTTGAGATCGTGGGGACGCAATTTACCAAAATGCGCGCCGCCTACGAAAAAGATGGCTATCGTTCTAAGCCTTACATGGCTGCACAAGAGCTCATTCAAAACGAGCTCATGGGTATCCGTTTTACCGCCAAAATGGTTGAGCGTTTAGCCGATACCTTGCGTCAACAGGTTGAAGAAGTGCGCAAAATTGAGCGTGCTGTGCTGCACACCTGCGTTGAACGCGCCGGTATGCCGCGCGCGCACTTTATCAAGGTGTTTCCGGGTAACGAAACAAACCTCGAGTGGGTGTTGGGCGAAGTCGCCAGTGGTGCAGATTATGCAGTGACGCTGACACGCCACGTACCCGCTGTGCAAGAGTTACAGCAAAAGTTAATCGATCTGCAAGTGCGCGTGGTCTTGCCACTTAAAGATTTAAAAGACGTTAACAAAAAGATGGCGACCGGTGAAGCTAAGGCTCGTAAAGCCAAACGCGAAATGACCGAAGCCAACTTGCGTTTGGTGATCTCGATCGCTAAAAAATACACCAACCGTGGCTTGCAATTCTTGGATCTGATCCAAGAAGGCAACATCGGTTTGATGAAAGCGGTAGATAAGTTTGAATATCGCCGTGGTTATAAGTTTTCAACCTACGCCACGTGGTGGATTCGTCAGGCGATTACGCGATCAATCGCGGATCAGGCCCGTACGATTCGTATCCCTGTGCACATGATTGAAACGATTAACAAAATGAATCGTATTAGTCGTCAGATTTTGCAAGAGACCGGTGCCGAGCCTGATCCTGCAACACTGGCTTCAAAAATGGATATGCCAGAAGACAAGATTCGCAAGATCTTGAAAATTGCTAAAGAACCAATTTCGATGGAAACCCCCATCGGTGATGATGATGATTCACACCTGGGCGACTTTATTGAAGACAACGCAACCTTGGCCCCGGCCGAAGCTGCGTTACATGGTTCGATGCGCGATGTTGTCAAAGAGGTGCTTGATTCGTTAACACCACGCGAAGCAAAAGTATTGCGTATGCGTTTTGGTATCGAGATGAACACCGATCAAACACTTGAAGAAGTGGGCAAACAGTTTGACGTCACGCGCGAGCGCATACGACAAATAGAGGCTAAAGCGCTACGCAAGTTGCGCCACCCAAGCCGGGCAGACAAGTTAAAGAGTTTTCTTGAAGGCCAGTAAAGCCTAAAAGTTAGCCCCCCTAGCTCATGCTTGGTTAGAGCAGCGGACTCATAATCCGTTGGTGCCGTGTTCGACTCACGGGGGGGGCACCAGTATTGAAGCGGCTCACAGCGATGTGGGCCGTTTTCAATTGCTCCGCAATTTTTGAATAACTCATATCAACGAGTGTCAGTCATGCAGCTGAGGTTAGCGACAATTTGCATGTTCTGACATGACTCCACTATGATGAAACGCGCCGACCTCCTCACCCCGTTGATCCCTCGTTGCTCACAATCCAGTGAAGCTAAACCATGCCAAAAAATTCTCCTAAAAAAATAGACATCACGCCTGCCAATACTTCTAAGGTGTCTTCGCTGCCCCACCTGAGTGCAGAGGCTCGAGCGACTCAGGGTAAGAGCCTGCGCAACAAAGTGCCTCGCAGTGCGCACGCGCAATGGCATGCCCTAAAAAATCGCCCCGATCCAGTCAAGATTCTTTCCGCCTCGAACGTCGGCCGAATTGAGCACCTTGTCCCCATCCGCTTTGGACGCATGGCTCAGTCTCCCTTCGCGTTTTACAGAGGTGCCGCTGCGATCATGGCGTCGGACCTTGCGCAGACACCTGCGAGTGGCCTTTACGTCCAAGCATGTGGTGATGCGCACCTCATGAATTTTGGTGGATTTGCGACGCCAGAAAGAAATATTATATTTGATATCAATGATTTAGACGAAACTTTGCCTGCACCATTTGAGTGGGATATCAAGCGACTCGCAGCAAGCGTTGTGATCGCAGCCAAGCACATCGAACTCACGACGAGTGAGGCTGCAGGCCTTGTCATCGACCTTGTGGGTAAATACCGCGAGAAAATGTCTGGCTACGCGCAAATGCGCGCGCTTGATGTTTGGTATGACAAAATTGACTTGCAACGCTACACAGATCGTTCAACCGACCCAGAAGTCCTCAGACGAGCCCACAAACGTCTGGCCCAACGCATTGAAATAGAGCGGCGTAAGTCACATCCGGACATTATGTATCCGAAACTCGTTGTTCACGAAGGGGACACACCAAAAATCAAGGACGAACCTCCGCTGATTTTTCATACGACGGATCTGCTGATGCCCGGTGCTCAATCTGACTATGCGACCGTGATTGAAGCTTACAGTCAAACTCTGCCAGAACATGTCCGTATGCTTTTCAATCGCTTTCACTACTGCGACCTCGCTCTAAAAGTTGTCGGGGTCGGCAGCGTGGGGACGATGTGTGGTGTGACTTTGTTTATGGCGGGAGAAAAGGATCCGCTTTTCCTGCAGGTCAAAGAAGCAAGACAGTCCGTGCTAGAGCCTTACGCTGGTAAAAGTGCCTATGCTAACCAAGGGCAACGCGTGGTGCATGGCCAACGTCTGATTCAAACCGCTTCGGATGTATTTTTAGGGTGGACGCGCGGCCTGAATGGGCGCGATTTTTACATACGACAGCTTCGTGACCTGAAGCTTTCCGCGATCATCGAAGACTGGGATATTGAAACGCTGCGACTCTACGTAAAAATGTGTGGGCATGCCTTGGCACGTGCGCATGCGCGCTCAGGCGACCCAGCCATGATTTCTGGTTACCTTGGAACAAGCAAAAGCTTTGATCTGGCGATCGGGGAGTTTGCCTCGGCCTATGCCGAGCAAAACAGCTCTGACTATCGAGCATTTATTGAGGCGATTCGGCAAGGCAAGATTTCAGCTCAAATGGAAGCTTAAAACAGCAAACGTACCCACAGTACCGATCGACGTCTAAACCACAACCGTACGTACAAAGACACCCCAAATTAGTTTGTTGACAACAGTCAAAAAGCGAGTAAAGTGCTCTAAGTTATGCTTAAAATGCTGTCGCTTTGTTAATTATCGCTCACCAGTCACTCACCTTAGAGTCTGGGTTGAACATTGAACTTGATGAGGTTGTTGTACAGCAGGATGTCTCTGATGGTGCACTAAAGCTAGCTGCAGGTGGTGCACAGGCGCGCACCGGCGTGTCGTGTTAAGCGGGACCGTCGTCCGCTCAAAGCAATAAAACTAACAAAACAATCGATGCTTTTGCTTGACTTCTTAGACAAACCCACAGGAGCTAAAAATGCCAATCCCAATGTTTTTAACCGTTACGGGCAACATGCAGGGCGTTATCGATGGAAGCTGCATGATTAAAGGGCATGAAAACACGATGCTCATTCAGGCTGTTGAACACATGATCGAAATCCCCAAGTCACCACAAACAGGCTTGCCGACAGGTAAGCGCGTGCATGGTGCCTTAACGCTGACGAAAGAGCTTGATAAAGCTTCGCCAAAACTGTTTCAGGCGTTGACCTCTGGTGAGCAATTAAGCGAAGTCAAACTGTCGTACTACCGTATTTCTCCAGCAGGCAAAGAAGAGTTCTATTACACAACAGTGCTCAAAGACGCCATCATCACCCATGCCCGTACTTTTGTGCCAAACTGCTTGATAGCTGCCAATAAAACGATGGGTCATATGGAAGCTATCGCATTTACCTATCAGACCATCATCGACACCTGGACGCCTGATGGCATCGAGGCAGAAGATTCATGGAGCTCTCCCAAAGCCTAAGTCTTTGAGTTAAAACACCGTTGTGTAACGCAGAATGACGCGACGGGTTTCGTGAAAGCCAAATTCAGTATCCAGGTTTGTTCCGTATTGCAGCATAAAGCGTCCCTTGCTCGTAGTGGCGACCGCGCTGAGCAAATAGCGATGTGACTGTAACGCGTTGTTATTGCTGATGCCATTCAGTGCTGTTTCCGCCCCCCACACATACAAATAGGTTGCTGCGACGGAGATGTGTGGATTGATATGATAAATGGGACCAATCTGGCTGGTGTAGAGTGGTTTTTGTGTGACTTGTGCGTTATTAGGCCCCACATGGTTGTTGGGACTGAACCACATGGCATCGAACCCCATCATGCCATCGAGATTTTTGCTGAGCGCGGTTTGATAGCCGATTTGTATGTCGCCAGAGAAGCGTTTGTTGCCGAGATTGTATAACTGCTGGTTCGAATAGCTGCCTGTCGGTAACGTTAGAAATCCTGCTATGCCCAAATAGGTTCGGGTCTCGCGATTAGCATAGGGCCAAAGTGCGGTCACGACAGTCATATCGCCAAGGCCATAATCATTGGGCAAGTGAGAGGCCGCACGTCCGGGTTGTAGCATTCCAACAGGAAACTGCACAAAGGATATGCCGGGATAGCCTCCAAGGCTGTACGTGCGCCCAAGCTGAAGTTGGATTTGATTTTTGGATAGCGTCCGAGTCGGGCTCGACTTGTATCCGCGGGTATAGGGCCCCTCTAGCTCTGAGTGAATCAGTGCTGTTGAGAAGATGGTTTTGTCTGGTGGTGGGGCGACGACGTCAAAGGGATTGAGATCAAGCGCATGACTAGGGCTGGAAATAAAAAGCAAAGCCGCCAACAGAAAGAGGGTGACACTCCTTTTAAAAGCGATTGAAAATAAAACCAGACTTTGGATCATGGGGTTGAAGATCTCGTTCAGTGCGCGATTCGGTATGCCAATACATATGAGATTAATACAACCGGTACTCATGTGTCATCTACTTTTTAGACACATTTTCGACACATATTCGACACATATTATACATATTGTCATTTTGACGAATGGAACGGTGCAGCCTGGCTTTGGCTAACTAAAGGGACATCAAAATCGACTAAGTTGTCGCGTGGTCGGTTTTGGTTCAGGCATTTGGGTTTTGTGGTCGCTGAGCGAACCAGAAGGCAAGGGCGCCAATCACAGCAATACCTGAAATCGCCGTAAAGCCGAGCTGATAATCGCCAGTCACATCGCCTAGATAACCGGCGATCAATGGTCCGATAGTTTGTCCAATCGCAGCGATTGAGGCGGATATGCCGAGAATCATTCCGATCGACTTTCGGCCAAAATAGTCCGCCCGAATCGCTTGCATGAAAGGGCCCCTGATACCCCAGGCTAAGCCGTGACCTAAAGCGAAAAAGATCAGCTCTAGGGCATGGGTGGCATAGGTCAGCACGAACAACGCACCTGCATGTAACAACATGCAGGACGCCGCGACAAGCCTTTTGTCGAACTTGTCTCCTAGGTATCCGCCTATTAACACGCCGGTAACCTGCGAGCCTGTCATGATCATGATGAACAGAGATGCCTGCGTGATGGTGTAGCCCATCGAAATTCGCATGTGATTGATGGCGTGAGTGTTAACCGTCATCACCACGACGAGCGCGATCCCGTGTCCCGCCGCTAAGAGCCAGAATGCTTTGGTTCTTAGTGCTTGTCCGACAGTGAAGGTGGGCTCAGGCGTAGCGGCTGTCACAGAGCCGTTTGCTTGAGCTTGCTCCTGGCTGTTGATACCATCGACGACTTCGCCAAAATCTTCGGGGCGACGCCGAAACAAAGTCGCGAGCGGATAACCAATGATGATCGAGATGATGCCGCTACAAAAGGCCGTGGTTCGCCAGCCAAACATTTCGATCGAACCGGCAATCAAGGGTACGAAAAGTCCGCCGACGGCAAAGCCGAGACCGACGACAGATAACGCTCTTGCTCTTTTCTTTTCGAACCATTGAATCACAGCGACGTTGAGCGGGAAGTACCCGAACATGGACATGCCAAGAGCGCAAATGATGATGCTGACGTAAAAGCCAGTCAGGGTGTCGATCTGGCTCAGACAGATAAAACCTAAGCCAAACAGGATGATGCCCGTTTTGATGATGCCCTTGGCCCCGAAACGGTCTAGAAACCAGCCAATTGCAGGGCCAAGTAATGCTGCTTCCATGGCGAGCATCGCTGCGCCGACGGAAAGTGAAGTCTTGCTCCAACCCAGCTCTGTCGCAAGCACTGCCACATAAGCGCCAAACGCTTGGTACAACAGCATCGCCTGTATCAATTGCAAACCAGCGGCTGCAAACGCCATTTTCCAGCCGTAAAAAACTCTCATAAATTAATCCAGATTTCGGCGGAATTCAGTATAAAAAACAGCGACGACTAATTGATACTTGAGAGTTTACGCGACAAGTTGCCGATTTAAGGCCTACGTGGCACTGACTGAATCACGCATCACGCTGCGAATCGATTTTCCTTCATGCATTAGATCAAGCGCTTTTTTGATACTTTTCAAAGGAATCGCGTGGGCGACAAACGGTTTGAGTTGAATTTGCTATATTTGGATCGCTCATATTTGTTGGCACTTCGTTTGCCACCTAGATTGACTATGACGATGAATGAAATGGCTTTATTCGTTGCACCGCGAACGCAAGGGATCCAAGCGGCGGGCCATTTAGCAGAAACAATATCTACGGTATCACTGAGGGTCGTTTTTGTTTGCCCAGCTAACGCGGGTTACGTATTTAACAGGTCAGATAACAATTTATGGATATCAGTGATCCTATTAAAATTGAGTTCTTATTGAAAGAGCTTTTTTTTGCCCTGAGCGTTACATGCGTAGTGGTCATTTTTAATCTTTATAGTTTTGCGTGGATATCGCTTAAATATCGTAAATTATTGGAAAAAAGCCGAGCTTATGGCCTGCACTTCGAGGTGCTTCGGTTCGTGCTTTTTATTATGTTGCTGGTGATGGCGATGTTTCTATCGCTCTTGATATGGGTCGCAGCATTAGTGAATTTTGATTTCGCTAAAGATTGGGTGACGGCTCTTTTGTTTACAGCTGGATTTTTTACAACCATCGGCAGTACGGCAATGACTCTACCGATAGGGTGGCGTTTTATACCTTCAGTGATTGCCTTTTCAGGGCTCTTTTCATTTGCCTCGGCATCAGCGTCTTCAATCGGAATGTTCAACCACTTAACTAACCATCTTTATAAGCACAAGAAGATTTGATCTGAGGTAGCCCCGATCTCCACATTTTTTGAGTGATAATCCTCATCTTTGCTTGGTGAAACGTTTGTTATACAAGGGGCAATAATGAGTGGAGCATTAGACGGGGTTCGCATTATTGACATGACGGCTGTTGGCATGGGGCCCATGGCCACCCAAATGCTTGGTGATATGGGCGCAGATGTCATCAAGATCGAGTCGCAAGAAGGCGATGTGTTTCGTCATGTGATGCCGCAGCGCAATCCTAGCATGAGCCATGCACATCTAAATTTAAATCGAAATAAGCGCAGTGTTGTCCTTGATGCAAAAACAGAGGAGGGGGTTAAGCTCCTTAAAGAACTGATTGGCACGGCAGATGTTTTTGTTTCAAATATGCGAGCGCCCGCAATGAGACGTCTTGGACTCGATGCCGATACCCTGCTAAAAGAATTTCCACATCTGATTCATTGCTCTTGCTATGGATACTCTGAAAAAGGCCCGTATGCAGGCAGGCCCGCAATTGACGATACGATACAGGCAGCCTCTGGGTTAGCCTGGTTACAGGGGGCGGCCGGAAACGAACCTCCACGGTTTGTAAATTCAGTGGTTGCCGACAAAGTGGTCGGGCTATACGTCACTCAGGCAATTACAGCAGCCTTGTATGCTCGCTCAAACACGAATGCCGGTCAGGCTATCGAAGTCCCCATGTTTGAGTGCATGGTTTCATTTATGTGTGTTGAGCATTTGGCAGGCAGAACTTACGAGCCACCAGTTGGTGAGGCCGGATATGCGCGCCTCCTGAATCAATATCGTCGTCCGTTTAAAACCAAAGATGGATATATGAGTGTTGTTCCGTATACGGCAGCACAGTGGCGACGGTTTTTTGAATTAACAGGTAAGCCAGAGTTGGCGGATGATGAAAAATTTAAAACGGCAGAGGCCCGAAGCGGGCATTATGACTTGCTTTATCAGTATGTCGAAGATGTTTTAGGTGCTAAAACTAATACTGAGTGGACCTCAATTTTAATTTCTGCAGATATTCCATTTGCTCCGGTCAATTCAATCGATGATCTCTTGAGGGATCCTCACTTGAAACACATTAATTTTTGGCAATCGGTAGAACATCCGACAGAGGGAAGCTTAATACAGGCAGGGCTCCCAATATACTTTTCAAAGACACCCTCTAGTATTCAAAGACATGCCCCAAATCTTGGAGAGCATACTAAAGATTTTGTTTCGAAGGATTAGATTTTTCCTAATTAAAAAAACATTTGATAATGGATTAGATATGAAGAAAATTTTTACTAGCCTGATGATGTTGGCCTCTGCCACAGTTTCTGCACAGAGTTATCCAGCTAAGCCTATTCATTTCGTTGTTGGGTTCCCAGCAGGAAGTAGTATTGATAACATTTCTCGTACAGTTCTTGATGAAATTCGTACTAGAACAGGTGCAACGATCATTGTTGAAAACAAACCTGGTGCGTTGGGTAGTATTGGCGCTGACGCTGTTGCAAAGTCTGCCCCTGATGGTTACACATTAATGCCTAGCTCAAGCGCCACGAATTCATCTGGCCCCCATTTGATGCAATCTCTCAAGAAATTAGATTTGGATAATAACTTGACGCACATTGGTCGCATGGTGAAGTTTGATATTGCAGTTGTCACGAATGCTTCGACCTTTGCCGATGCTAAATCCTTAATTGACCGAGCACGAGCAAAGCCTGGAGATTTAACGTATGGGTACGGCTCAGGCACTGGACAGGTCGCGGCTGCCGTATTCAGCGCCGCAGCAAAGATAGATGTGCGTGGCATACCTTATAAGGGACAGCCCCTTGCGGTGACAGACTTATTGGGTAGGCAGATAGATTTTGTCGCGGCAGATTTAGGGGCGATCTTGCCGCAGCTCAATGCCAAGAAATTAAACGCCATTGCGGTAATGTCTGATAAAAGATCGGAGCTCTTGCCCGATGTTCCTACGACACGTGAGTTAGGTTTAGCCAATGCGCAACTTGCGGGATGGATCGGCGTGTCGGCACCTAGTGGTCTAAGGTCGGATGCAGTTAAATGGTGGGAAGAGCAGCTCAAGACCGCATTGCAGTCGTCAGAGGTGCGCGAAAGAATTCGTAATCAAGGCATGGAAGTTGACCCCCTTAATGGTGAGGCATTCAAGAGTTTTGTGGGCCAGCAATATCAATTGTGGGGTCGTTATGTCACCAATGCCAACATTCAATCTCAATGAGTTTTAACTTATCTTTTCTGGATTAGTGTATACAGGTTGCAACCCTAATAACCTGTATGCTTGGATGAAGAAGAGCACAACAAAAAGGCCGAACACGCCAAGGAGACCACCATGCAAGTACACGAACTCGTTGCCCGCCTCGCCAAGGCTGGCGCCAGCAACAACCCGATGCAGGCCGCGCGCGAAGAGCTCGAACATCTGCGCGGCGACATCGACGCTGTTGACCAAGCCTTGCGGTTTGTCGCGGGCACGGGCGGCAATGCGCGGCAAGTGTTTTACCGGTCGCCGTCGCTTTCGCTGTTGAAGGTTTGCTTCCCAGCCGGGCGTCGCACGCCGCCGCACGATCATGGTACCTGGACGACCATTCTGCTGTTCTCGGGCGAAGAAAAAAACACACTGTATCGCGCTGAAAATGGAAAACTGCGAAAGGCTAGCGAAGTCACGCTCACACGCGGCTCGATTTTGCCGATGCTAGCTGACACCGTGCACGTTGCCGAGTGCCTGGGTAACGTGCCTGCCATCGGCCTGCATGTCTATGGCGGCGACATACTCGAGTTACCGCGCCGTATGTGGCATCCCGAAACGCTTGAAGTGCATGCGTTGGATTTGACGTTGTATGAGTCGTTTGC
>JAIPCU010000211.1 GCA_021738045.1 Candidatus Methylopumilus sp.
CTAGGGTGTAGCCGTCAGGTGCCGCGCGCACACCCTGCTCAACGCCTATATTGCCGGCTGCACCGGGTCGATTATCCACAACCAGCGACTGCCCGAGCAACTCGCTCAGTTTGAGCCCAATCGTGCGCGCCGTAAAGTCAGTGCCACCACCCGCCTCTGAGGGCACAATCAAATGAATCGCACGATTTGGGTAAGCGCTTGCCTGCGCCCAACTCGTACCTAATTTGCCAAGCGCCATGGATGCCACACTACCCAGCAACAATTGCCTTTTATTCACAATCGGTCTCCTGTAAATTTTATTTTGATGAGAAGGAGTTTACTAGCAACCTATGCTATGGTTTAAGTCATTTAAGTAGAACTGCAGTTTGAGACTATCTTTATCAAAGAAAAAAATTAATAATTGACGAGACAAAGGGTCATCACAATGGTGGGTTGGCGCGCAAAGCTAGGGTTTCTTGTACCGGCCGGAACTCCGACCGTCGAGCCCGAAATGTTTGAGATGGCCCCCAAGGGGGTATCTGTGCACTTTGGTCGTATGATTTCGCGAGGGGCCGACGGAACATTGAACGGCATCGAAGCGCGCATCGCCACACAGATTGAGCATCTCGACGAGTCTGTCGAGATGCTATCGATGATTAAACCTGACGTGATTGCCTTAGCGCACACCGCAACGAGCTATTACCTCGGACGCGAGAAAGAAGCGGACCTGACCAAACGTTTGGAAGATCGCTTTGGCCTGCACTTTATCACCGCCTTTGGTAGCGTCATTGCTGCACTGAACGCATTAGGTATAAAAAAAGTTGCGCTAGGCACCCCTTACGACGAAAATTTGACCATGCAAGGCAAACAAAACCTTGAGAGCTACGGCATCGAAGTCGTCAACTTTGATTGGTTACGCAATGTTCGCAGCATCTTTGAAGAACCACCCAACCGCGCGTATCGCTTAGGCAAATCGGTCGACGTCCCTGAGGCGCAAGCCGTTTTTTTAAGCGGCGTCGGCATGCCCACTGTCACGATCCTCGGCGCGCTCGAACAAGACTTGGGTAAACCTGTCATCTCAAGCTCAAGTGCCATGATGTGGAACGCACTGCGCTTGGCTGGAGTGACGCCAGTATTGCCGGGATATGGGTCTCTGCTGGCTTAGGCGCAGAGGCGCTTTGTTGCAGATTTTAAATACGAAAGAATCATGACAAGAGGTGCACCTTGAATCGATTACTCGCATTACTGTTAACGCTAATCAGCCTATCCGCAAGTTCAGCGTATGCACAAGACTATCCAAATCGACCCGTGCGCATCATCACGCCCTATGCCGCGGGCGGTGGTATCGACCTTTTAACGCGTACCGTCGCGCAACGCTTGGGGCAACTATGGAATCAACAAGTCATCGTTGAAAATCGTCCTGGCGCTGGCGCAACGATCGGTTACGCTGCTGCTGCAAAGGCTCTGCCTGACGGCTATACGCTGGTGGCTGCTGCGAACCCTCTTGGGATTGGTCCGGTCGTTTATCCTTCGCTGCCGTACGACGCCCAGCGCGACTTTATGCCGATCGGTTTATTGGCGACCGCACCCGAGGTCTTAACGGTAAACGCCTCCTCGCCCTATCGCAGCGTTGCCGATCTTGTTAAGGCCGCAAAACAGGCACAGCGTCCTCAAAATTTCGGCTCCGCCGGTAGCGGTACCTTAGCGCACCTGGCAGCTGAGTCGTTCAACACTGCTGCCAACCTCAATGCCCAACACATTGCTTATAAAGGCAGCTCGCCCGCTCTTGCCGATTTGCTTGGTGGACAAATCGACTGGATCTTTGATTCCCCTGCTGCGATTATGTCGAACTTACAAGCCGGTAAAGTTCGTGCACTGGCGAGTGCTGCGCCAGAGCGCTCTCCTCAACTTCCTACCGTCCCCACGATGGCAGAAGAAGGGTTTCCAAATTTAGACTTTAGAATTTGGCTGGGCTTAATGGCGCCTGCCGGTACACCGACAACCGTCATCAGTCAAATTGAAAATGCGATCGCAACGAGCATGAAAGATCCAGCCTTACGCAAAATGCTTGAAGGACAGGGATGGGATATTTCAGGGACCAGCGCCAAGAGTTTCGAAGAGTTTCTCAAGATAGAACTACCGAAACTCGCTCAGTCTGCTCGAGCTGCCAAAGTCAAAGCTGACTAATCACTGCACATTTCGAGACACAGGAAACACGCTGATGTATCAAAAAATTAAAGTTCAGCCTCTTGCAGGCGCCTTAGGCGCCGAGATCTTTGGGATCGATCTTTCAACCGAGATCGACCCAGCGACCTTAGCTGAAGTTCGCCAGGCACACCTCGAACACTTAGTGATTTTCTTTCGTGACCAAAACGTTTCTGATCTCGACTTAGCCCGCTTTGCGCGCAATTTTGGCGAACTCGCCATGCTCCCCCCTCACCGTCAGGTACCCGGCAATTTTCCTGAACTGTTGGTCATCGACAAGAAACCCGAGGGCACACTTGTGTTTGGCTGGGAATGGCATACCGACACCAGCCACCTTGAGATCCCTCCACTGGGCTCGGTGTTAGCCGCTCGTATCTTGCCCTCGGTGGGCGGTGACACACTCTTTGCTAATCAATACATGGCATATGACACACTCTCTGCGGGCATGAAGGCTATGCTCAAGGATCTTCGCGCTGTGCACTCGAACGGCCGTATTCTGGCCTCTCTGGCAGTCGACGATATTCTGCCGCCTGGCCAAGACTGCGCCGCGCAGGCAACACTCTCGGCGGTACACCCCGTGGTACGAACCCATCCGGACACCGGCAAAAAAGCGCTGTATGTCAACGTGATGCACACCGAGCGGTTTGAAAATATGTCTGTTGCCGAGAGTGCGCCGCTCTTGAAATTTTTATATGATCACTCGACACGTCCTGAATTCAGCTGTCGGTTTCGTTGGCAACCCGGATCGATTGCCTTTTGGGACAACCGATGTTGCCAACACTTGGCGCTAGCCGACTACCCAGGGCAACGCCGCTTAATGCATCGCGTTCAAATCCGGGGCTCTCAGCCCGTGTAAACACTGATTACATACATCATGAACAACTTTCTCAGACTACGCTTTTTTGCCTTAGCCTTAACCTGTTCACTGTGCTTGCTATGCACTGTTGGGATGACTGAAAGCTTTGCACAAACCTATCCCAACAGAACCATTCGTTTAATTGTGCCCTACGCTGCAGGCGGTGGCACCGACGTGCTGGGCAGAGCATTGGCACAAAAACTCACAGAGGGATTAGGGCAAGCGGTCATCGTTGAAAACCGCCCGGGTGCCGATGGCATGATCGGCTCTGAAGTCGTGGCCCGAGCCACCCCCGACGGTTACACGCTGCTCTTTAATTCGAGTAGCCACGGCATTAACCCATCGATTCATCCTAATATGAATTTTGACACGATGCGGGATCTTCGCTGTATTAGTCAAACGGCCTCACAGCAAATGATCTTGGTGGTCCATCCCTCGCTACCGGTGCACTCTGTCAAAGAACTCATTGCCTATGCCAAAGCCAATCCCAACGTCTTGAATTTTTCGTCCTCATCCAAGGCCACTCAATTGCCGATGGAATTGTTTAACTGGATGGCAGGGATACGCATGACTAACATCCTGTACAAAGGCTCAGGCCCAGCAACAACAGATTTGCTCGCCGGACGAATTCAAACAAGTTTTGGTGGAGCCGCCTCGGTTGTTCCACATATTAACGCCGGTAAGCTGCGCGCACTCGCAATTGGCGATAATCGGCGCTCACCACTCACGCCAGACATTCCGACAGTTGCGGAAGAAGGCTTGACAGATTTTTACTCTGTTTTGTGGTCGGCCATGTTTGCCCCCTCAGGTACACCACCTGCCATCATTGACCGATTGAATGCTGAGCTAGTTCGTATCTTGAAAGACCCTCAATTCAAAGCAAAGACCGAGCAACAAGGGTTCGAGAACGATGGTACGACACCTCAAGCCTGCGACAGCTTCGTTCAACGCGAAATTACAAAATGGGCTGACGCGATCAAACAAGCTGGGATTAAGCCCGAGTGACGCACTGGCAATATGCATGCCCGCCGGCCGCACTCAGAGCATGTCAGCTCAAAGCGTCAGTGCGCAGCTGACGCCGTGTGTGCGTCGCACAAAATCTTTAGGCTGCATCGTGAGTCCTTTAGACTGCATCCTAAGACTCTAGACAAAGAATCTGTTGCGAGAGCGGTGCAACGGTAGTAACCTCAGTGGCACAAATCATTTTCAAAGAGGCTCGTCATGTCCGTGCATAATCTAAATGTCAAACAACAGTCTGACGCCGTTCAACAGGCAAAAATCCATCTTGCCGCCGCAAATCGTCTCGCCGTACTCGACGACTTGCACGAAGGCATCGACAATCATTTCACGATGATCGTACCCGGTCGCAAAGACCAGTACTTGATTTCGCCCTTTGGTATGCATTGGTCAGAAGCCCGTGCAAGTGACATGATGATTTTTAATGAAAACGGTGACACGATTGAAGGCGTAGGCGTGGTTGAGCGTTCGGCCATGTGCATTCACGCTCCAGTTCATCGCATCACCGGGGCAAACGTCGTCTTACATACCCATCAAAACTGGGCGCTGGCTCTGAACATGTTGCAAAATAACCGGCTGCTACCAGCCAGCCAAACAGCAGCGTTTTTTATGGGCATTACAGGCTACGACGACACCTACACTGGTGTAGCTGATGGCCTAAGCGAGGGCGAGCGTCTCGCCCATCAAGTCGGCAACAAAAAAGTACTATTCATGAAAAATCATGGCGTACTCGTCGTCGGCGATACGGTGGCAGAGGCTTACAAACGACTGTATAAACTCGAGCGCGTCTGTCGCGCACAAGTGCTCGCCATGAGCACCGGTCAACCGATTCAAGTCTTGTCAGATGAAGTTGTGCATGCCGTTCAAAATCCAGCACCAGGTGACAGCCATTCACGCCAAGAGCGCGATGACTTATTTTTTGCTGCCATGATGCGCGTCTTAGATCGCGAACTGCCAGGCTACGCTGACTAAGCGTACCTACAGACACTGAACCCATCACTAGACTGGGTTCAGTGGCGCCCGCCATGCTGTGGCGGGCATCATCACTCCACCCCGATTACCTGGTTCGACCGAACCGTACCGTTGCGCCCATTCTGGAGCGAGCGCACGCGCTTGCGGCGATGACAGCCACAAGCGCAACAGATGTCGTTTGCGAGTCGGCTCATCCCAATCTTCAAATGCAGTGCGATCATGCAGAAGAGTGTGATTGTGAACAAACTGCATATCACCTGCTTCTAAGCGCATCAAAAAATTCAAATCGGCGCTATTGGCCAGCGCATCAAAGCAATCAAGCGCCTCAACATGCGAGGGCGTTAACCTAAACGCATCTTCGAAACGCTGGGCAGAGTCAATGTATTGGCGCTGATAGATCGTCGACATCAATCCCTGATACCAGCTAAAGACTGGGATTTCAA
>JAIPCU010000212.1 GCA_021738045.1 Candidatus Methylopumilus sp.
TTTTATTTCCTTACTTCTTTGTGAGCACTTGATTTCGTTTGCAATTTACTGACCTGTTACAGCCAGCAAACCTGCGACACTCATTCCAAGCGCCCACACTTATCGGTTGTCAAATTTTTAAAGAACAAGGTATTCGGTATTTCGTATTCGTTGCTGCTTGCACTCGGTAGAACGTATTATAACCTAGTTTTTAACTTCAAACTTCGTCTTATTTCTTGCAATTTGGAGCTATCTTTCAGCAACTTGCCGTTAACTTACCGGTTTGTTGCGACTGGCTTTTGTTGCACCCCTGCTTTGGTAGAAGCAGAGAAACGAGATTATGCATGGATTATTTTGCCCTGTCAAACGTAAACCCGCAATAAATCTGAAATATCGTCTTTTTTTTAAGATTTATTTTCAATCAAGACAAAAAAATCCAGTTTTAGGGCTTTAATTTGGCCGAAAACTGCTTACGAAACTTTTGAACCTTGGGTGCAATCACGAACTGGCAATATCCTTGCTCGGGGTGCAGCGCAAAGTAATCAGCGTGATATTGCTCTGCGGGCCAGAACTTGGCCGCCGCGTGCAGCTCGGTGCAGACTGGGGCATCGTACGCACCAGATGCGTCTAAATGCTTGATGTACTGTTTAACCGCTTCGTGTTGCGTCGCATCTTGGTAAAACACCGCAGACTGATACTGTGGGCCGACATCATTGCCTTGTCGCCCCGGGGTCGTCGGGTCGTGCGTCGCAAAAAACACTTCAAGCAACGCACTAAAGTCAGTCTGCTGGGCGTCAAACTCGATCTTGACAACCTCAATGTGGCCGGTCTCTTTGCCACAGACTTGTTCGTAGGTGGGGTTCTGCACCGAACCTCCGCAATAGCCTGACTGCACAGACAGCACGCCTTGCATGGCGGTAAACACCGCCTCGGTGCACCAAAAGCAACCGCCACCAAAGACAGCCGTCTGGGTGCTCGAACCTTCCTGAATTGACTGATTTGGATTTTGCATAGAACTACCTTAAGGTGATGATCCACTGCGCAAGTTGCAGCGCATCTTGTTGATTGACGTGCGGTTGAGCAGGCATGGGCACCGCCCCCCAGCGCCCTCGCCCACCTTGGCGGATGGCGCCCGCTAAATAGTCGAGCGAACCGGGCTGAGCGTTGTGCCGCTGAGCGATCGCTTGAAAGCTAGGCCCAACACGCTTGGAATCGAGCTGGTGGCACCCCAAACAGTTTTTTTTACGGGCCATTTCAAGACCTGCGTCAAACGACAAAGCAGGAACGGCCGGAGTCGCAGGTAAAGGCGAAGGAGAAGGTGCATTCGCTTGCGCCCCAACAACTTGGGGCACAAGCATACAAAAGCAGCACACCAGGGCCGCAACAAGCCCTAGGCACTTAGCCCCTAAAGACTTACTCGTCGAAGGCATCCGTCACAGCTCCGCGACTCGCTGTGCTGGCCAGGCGACCAAACTTAGCTAATACGCCACGTGTGTAGCGCGGCTTGGGCTGTACCCACGCTTTGCGACGTGTGGCAATTTCAGCTTCGGGCACATTTAACTGCAGCAGAAGTTTGTGCGCGTCGATTGTGACGGAGTCGCCCTCTTTAATCAGGCCGATCAAGCCACCCACGTAGGCCTCGGGTGCAACGTGCCCAACCACCATCCCCCAGGTGCCGCCAGAAAAACGTCCGTCGGTTATTAAGCCAACTGTCTCGCCCAAACCTTGACCGACCAAGGCAGAGGTTGGCGCCAGCATTTCACGCATCCCTGGGCCACCCTTAGGGCCCTCATAGCGGATGATTACGATGTCGCCATGCGTAATTTTTTGGGCCATGATGGCCGCCATGGCGTCGTCTTCTGAATCAAACACGCGCGCCGGTCCCGTGATGACAGGATTTTTAAGACCTGTAATCTTGGCCACCGAACCCTCTGGCGAGAGATTGCCTTTCAAAATCGCCAAATGGCCTTGTTTGTACATGGCGTTGGCAATGGGTCGGATCACCTGCTGGCCTGCCGGCGGTTGGTCTGGCACGTCTTTCAAAACTTCGGCAATAGTCTTGCCCGAAATCGTCATGCAATCGCCGTGCAGTAAGCCCGCATTGAGCAAAATCTTCATCACCTGCGGCACACCGCCGGCACGGTGCAGATCGACCGTCAAAAATTGACCTGATGGTTTCAGATCACACAGCACTGGCACGCGCTGACGCACTTTTTCGAAATCGTCGATCGTCCAGGGCACTTCGGCCGCATGGGCAATGGCAAGAAAGTGCAGCACAGCGTTGGTTGAACCACCAATCGCCATAATCACTGAAACAGCGTTTTCAAGCGACTTGCGTGTGATGATGTCACGCGGCCGGCGATTGTTTCGCACAGCGTCAACCAATACACGCGCAGCCTCAGCCGCGTTATCGATCGCCACCTGATCTTCGTTGGCCAGCGTGCTTGAATAAGGAAGCGCCATACCCATCGCCTCAAACGATGAGCTCATCGTGTTGGCTGTGTACATCCCGCCGCACGATCCCGAACCCGGAATCGCCTTTTGCTCGATCGCCTTGAAATCTTCTTGGCTCATGCGACCCATGGTGAATTCACCAACCGCTTCGAACACCGAAACGATATTCAAGTCGCGCCCTTTGTGTGAGCCTGGCTTGATTGTGCCACCGTACACGTAGATACCGGGTACGTTCATGCGGGCAATACCAATCATCCCGCCTGGCATATTTTTGTCGCACCCGCCCACAACCACTACGCCATCCATCCACTGGCCTTGAACAGCGGTCTCAATACAGTCAGCAATCACTTCGCGCGAAACGAGAGAATATTTCATCCCCTCTGTGCCCATAGACATGCCATCCGAAATCGTCGGTGTACCAAACACCTGTGGATTAGCTTTTGCCTCGCGGATTGCGGCGATCGCGGCGTCAACGAGAGGCTGCAAGCCACTGTTGCAAGGCGTGATGGTCGAATGCCCGTTGGCCACGCCAATCATGGGATTCGCGAAGTCGCCTTCTTTGTAGCCCATGCCGTAATACATCGAACGGTTGGGCGCGCGAGTCACGCCCTCGGTAATGTGTTTAGAACGCTCGTTATTTGCCATGAATGAACACCTAAGATGGATTACAAAAAAATCGGGATAGCTTTCAAAGCTAACCCTTCTTCGGTCGATCTGTCAAAGCAGATCTCCGGTAAAGCTGAAGGGTTATTATCGAACATCTTTTGACCGGTAGCTCACGATGCTGCAATTTCCCGACTTTGATCCTGTTGCCCTGCGCTTAGGCCCGCTCGCCATTCACTGGTATGGCTTGATGTATTTGGTGGGATTTGGCTCGGCCTGGCTGCTTGGTCGTTGGCGCATCGCTTACCACAAAACACGCCTGACTGCACGCGACCTCGAAGACATCATTTTTTATGGCGTCTTAGGGGTGGTAGCCGGCGGTCGTCTCGGTTACGTCTTGTTCTATAAGCCAGCCTACTATTTGGCACATCCGCTCGAAATCACCTACCTGTGGGAAGGTGGCATGTCTTTTCATGGCGGCTTGCTGGGCGTTTTGGTGATGATGTTTTGGCTTGCACGCAGCCGCGGCTACAAATTTTTTGAGGTCGCCGATTTTGTCGCACCACTCATACCGCTTGCCCTTGCCGCAGGAAGGCTGGGTAACTTCATTAACGGCGAGCTTTGGGGCAGACCGAGCACATTGCCTTGGGCCATGGTCTTCAGACAAAGCGGTGACGGCATCGCTCGCCATCCCTCTCAGCTATACCAGCTAGGCCTCGAAGGCCTTGCCCTATTTGTGTTGCTTTGGTGGTTTGCGAATAAGTCTCGGCCAATCGGTCAGGTCAGCGCCGTGTTTTTGATGGGCTATGGATTTTTTAGATTTATCGCTGAATTTGCCCGTGAGCCAGATAATTTTTTGGGCTTACTCGCCGCGGGACTATCAATGGGGCAGTGGCTGTCGGTGCCAATGGTGTTTGCGGGAATCTGGCTATTTTTCAGCGCGAGAGAGCAACGCTGAGCGCACTCTGAACAGACCTGAGAAATTGCTCTACCATCGAACAACGAGTCTGTGCCAGCACAGACTCGTTGATATAGATGCCCCGCTCGTGCCGTTTAGGCCGGCATCTCGAACCGTAAGTTCAAGTTGGCCGCGATCTGCTGACTTTGAGCGCGTCTGCTAGAGACCCGCATTCCCGTCGAACTATCCCGCAACCTATGTATGCCATAAGCATTGGTTCTGAGAATATATGACCTAGTCACGAACACAGCAGGGACAAACTGTACACACCTTAGTAGGCGTATGAATTAGATGAATAACGTGTCGACCAAGCAACGTTGCTGAAATTAGCTTGATTAGCGTGCTTTGGATGAGGGCTTAGGGAGCGCCGCATCGAGCATCGCGTTCATGTCGTCAATTCTACGCTTGAAGTCACCAACAGCCAAACCACCTAGAGGACCATCAGGCGCTTTCACCGATAACAATTCGATCGCAACCTGAATCGCCGCCATGACAGCAATACGTTCGTTGCCTGACACCTTGCCACTACCTTGAATACGCCCCGCTAGCTGGCTAATGTGCTGAGCCGCAGCGGTCAAGGCCTGCTTTTCTTCAGGCGGGCACGCCAATGAATAATCACGCCCCAGAATAGAGATATCAACGCGTTCCATTATTGAGCCTCTTGTTCTGGGGAGGCGGCTGCGCCAGGCAGCCGTTCAAGTACGGCTTCGATGCGTTCACGCGCCTGCGCGGTAGCCGCGCGCAGGGTCGAAACTTCGTGTTCGCGTGACTGCAGTTGCGCCTGCAGTGTTGACTGTTCTTGCTTGAACAGATCAAGCGAGCCTTGCAAGACGGCCTGTTCTGACGCATAGGCATCCACCTTACGGGTCAACGCTTTTGCCTGAGTTCCTTCTTGAGCGAGCTTGGCCTGCAAGGCGTCACGCTCTGACTGCACTTGAGACAAGCTGGCACGCAAAGTCTCTGCCTCAGAGGCAAGCTCTTGCGTATAGGCAATCAGCGCTGCTAAGCGAATTGAGAGTTGATCTAGATCTTCAAGCATAGCGATATCGTAAAGCAAAATTGAGCATTCAGGCGAAATGCTCAGTGGGAAACTGTCTCTGTGGAGTTTGGCTTAGAAACACCTCCCAAATTAAAGCGCAAAATTCGCCTCGTTTTGTCAGTTAACGTTCAGGAAACTATGTTACGAGCTCTGCCGCTCGACTTCTGACGTTACAAAATGTTAATGCTTTGCACAATTCAGCACTTTTTGTGGGCAAATTAATACATCTCTAGGGAAAACCCCATCGTCTAGGGGTTAGTTCAGGGTTTGCTTTGAGGCTGCTCTCCATTACCATGCAAGCCTTGCTAGCTCTCTGACAAAATCCTATACAGAGGCTAAGAGCCGGCAGAACCACGGTGCGCTCAACGCACATATCGTTTCAACAAATTTTCAGCAGCGCAGTTAAGGAGCTACC
>JAIPCU010000017.1 GCA_021738045.1 Candidatus Methylopumilus sp.
CGGCAGCGCCACCGAGACAGCCTAAACACAGGATTCATGTACATGAACCAATACGAAACCTTTATGCGGCATGTCTACACGACGGGCGTAAACAAAACCGATCGAACCGGCACCGGCACACGCTCAGTGTTTGGCTATCAAATGCGGTTTGATCTGGCAAAAGGGTTTCCGTTGGTCACAACAAAAAAGCTGCATACCCGTAGCATTTTTGTTGAGCTCTTATGGTTCTTGCGGGGTGACTCAAACGTCAAATGGTTGCAAGACAATGGCTGCAGCATTTGGGACGAGTGGGCGCGGCCCGACGGTGACTTGGGGCCCGTCTATGGGGTGCAATGGCGCTCATGGCCGACCCCTGATGGTCAGCACATTGACCAGATCAGTCAGGTACTTGAGCAAATTCGCAACACCCCCGATTCACGCCGTCTGATTGTGTCAGCCTGGAACGTCGGCGAAATCAAAAATATGGCATTACCCCCTTGCCATGCCTTCTTTCAATTCTACGTCGCACAAGGCAAGCTATCGTGCCAACTGTATCAGCGCAGCGCCGATATCTTTTTAGGGGTGCCCTTCAACATCGCGAGTTACGCGCTGTTGACCCATATGGTGGCACAGCAGTGCAACCTTGAAGTTGGCGATTTTGTCTGGACCGGCGGCGATTGTCATATTTATAGCAATCACTTCGAACAGGTTGAATTGCAACTCTCACGCACGCCTAATCCTTACCCAACACTTGCCTTGCAACGCAAGCCAGACTCTTTATTCGATTACCGCTACGAAGATTTTGTCATCGAAAATTACGAGCACCATCCACATATCAAGGCACCTGTTGCCGTTTGACTTCGTTCAAGAGAGTTGGCTGATGCAGCTGAATTTAATTGTTGCCTATGCCCGCAACCGTACCATCGGGCGAGACAACACCTTGCCCTGGAAACTACCCGGTGATTTAGCGCACTTTAAGCGCACGACCCTGGGGTGCCCCATCGTGATGGGACGTAAAACATGGGATTCACTCGGAAGAGCATTGCCTGGGCGACGCAATATCGTGATCACGCGCGACGCGAGCAAGGCATTTACCGGCGCAGAGGCCTTCACGAGTTTGTCTGAGGCACTCGAAGCCGTCAAAGATGCGAAGCAGGTATTTGTCATCGGCGGCGCGCAAATTTACCGAGAAGCGCTGCCGCTGGCGCACCGGGTCGTCGCGACTGAAATACAGGCCGATATTGAGGGCGATGCGATGTTTGATCCTCTCGACAAAGCAGTGTGGCACGAAACTTCTCGTCAGTCTCAACCCGCAGAAAACGGGCTTGCTTACGATCTGGTCGAGTACCATCGCCTTAAAGGCTAAGTCATGAACAAAAAACTACTCAGTGCCGTTAGTGCGCTTCTCCTCCTTTTTGGACTCTACGCGGGTACCAGTTGGTACATCGGCGGGCGTGTGCAAGCCGAAGCGCACACCGTCATCGATTCGCTCAATACCTACATCGCAAAAAACTGGTCAGATCAAGTGCGGGTCACCTTGCGTAGCTATGAACGCGGCGTATTCTCAAGCCAGGCCTCGTACCTCCTGACCTTTCCGGCTACCAAAACCTCCACTCTGAGCCCCGAAGTTTTGGTGGTCAACCGGATCACGCATGACGCGCTTCCTGTCGCGCAACTTGCGCGCGGCAACTTCGAATGGTTATCCGCGTCCATTCACACCACACTGGCGCCCACGGCATTCACCGAAGCGCTCTTCAAGGCCACGGGCGGGCGATCGCTCATTGATGGGCACACGCAACTTAGCGTCAAAGGCGTGGCCAAGCTCGACTGGGTCATTCGCCCAGTTGATCACACACAAGACACCGTGCGCTCGCGTTTTGCGGGGGCGACCCTAATCGCTGAATTCGGCCCCACCTTTCATCACACCAAAGGTGAGCTCAAAGTCAAAGCGCTGAACATTACCGATGGCAAAGTCACACTCGACATCAAAGCAAGCCGCCTGCACACCGATACCCATCCAGGGCAGTCAGGCCTGAGCATCGGCATCAGCGGCGCAGATATCGGAGAACTCACCCTCACGTCTTTAAATTTTCCGACCGTGACGGCCAAGCAGATCAACACACGTTTAGTGTTGAATGAGAAAGACAACCTGTTAACCGGACAGTCTCACTACGATATCGAGCGTCTGACGATCGATAAAAAAGACTGGGGTACGCTACAACTCACAGCCTCATATGACAAATTGAACGGCAATACCGTTAAGTCACTGGGTGATCTGTACACCACTATTCTGACCCGCTTGCTCAATAGCGAGCCTGAGGCCGACTTAACGACTGCGGCCGATCTGAAGCAGTTTTGGGGTCACGTGCAGACACTTGTTAAAAACAGCCCGACAGTCAGGCTCGACCCGCTGATTTGGCAAACGGCAAATGGGCAAAGCTCAATCACTTTAAGCACTGTGCTCGCCCCAGTCGATCTGCGCAGCGGAGGTCTGGGCTTAAATGGTAACCCGCTCCAAACCATTGATGCCACGATTGCGATCTCGCGAGCGATGGCGGTTGGGGTACGCACCACGGCTCTCGAAGCGAACGGCGTCAAACCGGCTCAGGCTAAAAGTACTGCCGAAAAAGACATCGCGAGTGCGCTCGACGTCGCCGCCAAATTAAAGCTGGGTGCACTCAAGGGTGACCGCTTTGTCGCACAACTGAGTTTCAAAGACAACGTCGTGAAGGTCAACGGGCAAGTGATTTCAGCCGACACGTTGCTGACGCTAGCGTCTTCACTAGTCCCAGCCAGTTGGCTTTCGACAGAACCTGTTGCAAGCGCAGATGGGCCCGACGAAGCGGCCGCCATCCGCCATCTAGACCCCTCCGTCTTGGCCAGTATCTTGTCCGCGGCTGACTTCACTTTTGAAGAGGTGAAAGATGAGCAGGGCGATCCGCTGCTCAAGGTGTCACCCGGAGACTCAGGTGCCGCCAAAATCGATATGCTGTTTGTGGGATGTGGCAACGATCCAAGCTGCGAAGATGTGCTGTTGCGCGCAACGTACTCGCCGAATAGGCCGGTCGCGCTAAAAGTCGCGAACGATTGGAATTTACGCAATCGTTGGGCGCGCGCCTTCGTCAACGACAAAAAAGAAGCCGTGATCGAGATGGATATCAGTGCTTACGGAGGCATTGGCCGCGATGCCGTTGAAGGCATGGTCAATACTTTCTTTAAGATCGTGCGCGATTTTTCTAAAGAACTTCAGAACTCGAATTAACGTGAGGGCTTACGCCCTCACGTCACTACCTCGGGGTCGTTACGCGTACGCCTCGATCGGCGAGCAGGCACACACCAAGTTCCGATCACCCCAAGCGTTATCGACACGACCGACGGGTGGCCAATACTTGTTGTCACGCAAACTAGCCACCGGATAAGCCGCTTGTTGCCGCGGATAATCGTGATGCCAGTCTTCAGCGAGCAGCATCTGCGCCGTGTGTGGCGCATTCTTGAGTACGTTGTCAGTGGCATCGCGTTCGCCTCGCTCGATTTGAGCAATTTCTTGGCGAATCGCAATCATGGCATCAACAAAGCGATCAAGCTCAGCCAACCCTTCAGACTCGGTTGGTTCAACCATCAAGGTACCAGCCACCGGAAAACTCATCGTGGGTGCATGAAACCCGTAGTCCATCAAGCGCTTGGCAATATCTTCGGCCGAGATGCCAGAGGCTTCTTTGATATCTTGCATATCAAGAATACATTCGTGTGCCACACGACCGTTGCGACCGCTGTACAACACGGGATAGTGTCCGGCCAAGCGACGCGCGACATAGTTGGCACTTAAGATCGCGACCTCGGTCGCACGACGCAATCCTGACGCACCCATCAACGAAATATACACAAACGGAATCGGCAAAATACTGGCCGAACCAAACGGTGCTGCCGACACCGGGCCCACAGGCACCTTGCCAGACAGCGTGCCGTTTTCTCCGACAACACCCGGCAAGAACGGCGCCAAATGCGCACGCACACCGACCGGGCCAACACCGGGCCCACCGCCGCCATGCGGGATGCAGAACGTCTTGTGCAGGTTCAGGTGCGATACGTCTGAGCCAAATTTACCTGGCTGAGCCACTCCGACCATGGCGTTCATGTTCGCGCCATCCATATAAACCTGACCCCCTGCGGCGTGGATCATGTCACAGATGCTCGTGATGGCCTCTTCAAACACACCGTGCGTAGAAGGATAGGTGACCATCAGGGCGGCAAGGCGCTCGCCCGCCTGAGCAATCTTGGCCTGCAAATCTTCGAGGTCGACGTTGCCGTGCGCGTCAGACTTCACGACGACAACGTTCATCCCAACCATATTCGCCGAAGCGGGGTTAGTACCGTGCGCCGATGACGGGATCAAACAGATATCACGCTGCGCCTGATTATTGGCACGGTGATACGCACGAATCGCAAGTAAGCCAGCGTATTCGCCCTGAGCACCAGAGTTTGGCTGCAAACTAATCGCGTCGTAGCCGGTAATCTCGCACAGATCTTTTGACAAACGCTCAATCATCGTTTGATAACCGCGCGTCTGTTCGGCCGGTGCAAACGGATGAATGCTCGCAAATTCAGGCCAGGTCACCGGAATCATCTCAACGGTCGCGTTTAGCTTCATGGTGCAAGAACCAAGCGGGATCATCGTGCGGTCAAGCGCCAGATCTTTATCTGACAATCTACGCAAGTAGCGCAACATGTCGGTTTCGGATTGAATACTCGAAAAAATTGGATGACTCAAAATCGCCTGTTTGCGCTTCACAGCGCCAGGAATGCCAGGCAAGCCAGTGAGTGATGCGGGGATTGCCGGCGCAGCTTTGCCAAGGACACCGGCAAAGAGTGCAACCAGTTGTTCAAGGTCGCCAGCCGTCACCGTTTCATCGAGCGAGATCGAAAGTTGCGTTGCATTCACATGACGAAAGTTGATGCGAGCAGAGCGTGCCGCTTGCAAGATTGTGTCTGTTTGTGCAGCCGTGTTTAACAACAAGGTATCAAAAAATGTGTCGTTGACAACCTGAACGCCCAACGAGGTCAAGGCTTGACCTAACAGCGCTGTCGCGTGTTGCACGCGTGTCGCCATGGCAGCAAGCCCCTTGGGGCCATGCCACAACGCATACATACTCGACATCACAGCAAGCAACACCTGCGCGGTACAAATATTTGACGTGGCTTTTTCGCGGCGAATATGTTGCTCACGAGTTTGCAAAGCCAGCCGTAGCGCTGGATTACCGTGCGAGTCTTTTGACACGCCAACCAAACGGCCGGGCATATTGCGCTTAAACGCATCTTTGCAGGCCATAAAGCCCGCGTGGGGGCCGCCAAAACCAAAGGGCACACCAAAGCGTTGCGCCGAACCAATGGCGATGTCAGCATCCCAATGCCCTGGGGGCTCAAGCAAGGTCAGCGCCAAGAGGTCTGTGGCACAGGCCACCACACCACCTTTTGCATGCACTTGGGCAGTCAGCGCACGGTAGTCAGCGACCGAGCCCAGCGAGTGCGGATATTGCACCAGTAACCCAAAACAATCTGGCACACCTTTGAGTTCGTCGCCCACCACCACGTCAATATCCAAGCCATCGGCGCGAGTACGAATCACCTCAATGGTTTGGGGGTGACAATGTTGCGAAACAAAAAATACTTTACTAGCCGCTTGCGAAGCTCTGCGCGCCAGCGTCATCGCTTCAGCCGCCGCCGTGCCCTCATCAAGCAACGAGGCATTTGAAATATCAAGCCCTGTCAGATCTGCCACCATCGTTTGATAGTTCAAGATCGCTTCAAGGCGTCCTTGAGAGATCTCGGGCTGATAGGGCGTGTACGCCGTGTACCACGCCGGATTTTCAAGGATATTACGCAAAATGACGTTCGGCGTATGCGTGCCGTAATAGCCCTGACCGATGTAATTGCGAAAGACCTGATTGCCCGCTGCGATTTTTTTCATCTCAGCTAGCACGTCGGCCTCGGCACGAGGGGCAGCAAGATTAAGCTCTCGCGTCATGCGAATGTTGGCGGGCACCACCTCTTGCATCAAGGCCTCAAGACTGGGCGCCTCGATTGCCGCAAGCATGTGTTGTTGATCAGCCTCGCTGGGGCCGATGTGGCGCGGAATAAATTCGCCTGAAGTATCCATAGCATTTGACATAGTGGTGGCCTTAGCTTGCGTCAGCGACAGCCTGATAGCCTGCTGCATCGAGCAAACCATTGACGTCGGCTGGGTTATTCGCTTTGATTTTAAAAATCCAAGTCCCGTAGGGTGACGCGTTGATGGCTTCGGGCGCGTCGTTCAGTGCCTCGTTAAAGCCCACGATTTCACCCGCGACAGGAGCGTAAATATCCGAGGCCGCTTTCACGGATTCAACCACCCCAGCGGTCGCGCCCGCTGCGAGTTTGGCGCCCACTTTCACGTCGCCCACAAAAACCAAATCACCGAGCTGCTCTTGCGCAGGCCCAGTAATACCGACCAACATGACATCGCCCTCGGCCTTAATCCACTCGTGGCTCGCTGCGTATTTACGATCGTTAGGAATGCTCATGAAAGTCTCCAGAAATTTTTGGGATTCGGTACAGTCTAAAAGGATAAAGTTTTAAAATTTAAAATCTTGGATCTATGGCAGCTCGTATCACTTAAAACTTGTTTTGCTCACAGCTCTTATTACTTACAACTTTTTTGTTCGCAGTTCGCGCACTGATAATGCGAGCCACTCATTTCTGAGGTGGCTTACTTTGCGTGCACGACCTCAGCACCCTGACGAACAAAGGGCAGCTTGCAGACCTCGGCAGGCACCCACTTGCCACGAATATCAATCTCAACGTGATCGCCCACCTCGACACCCAGCGGCAAACGTGCGAAACCAATCGAGACACCCAGCGTTGGCGACATCGTGCCGCTTGTTACCTCACCTAAACCATCATCGGTGCGCACTGCCATGTGTGCGCGCATCACGCCGCGGTCTAATAGTTTGAGCCCGATAAACACTTTGGGATCCGCAAACTGCTTCAGCGCCTTGCGGCCAATAAAGAATCTCTCTGGGTCTTTAAGCGAAACCGTCCAGGTCAGACCGGCTTGATTAGGATGAGTCAGTTCATCCATATCCTGACCGTATAAATTCATACCCGCCTCTAAGCGCAGCGTATCGCGCGCGCCCAAGCCGCAGGGGTGAACCTGTTGACCAATCAGGTCGGCCCATAGTTGGGCAACCTCAGTTGCCGGCAACACAATCTCAAAACCGTCTTCGCCGGTGTAACCCGTGCGAGCCACCAACACGTCACCCACAAAGACCGCAGCACAGAACACCCCAAGGTTTTGCGTAGCCGCTTGCCAGGCAGGGCGCGCCGCCCAGACTTTTGCACGAGCATTGGGGCCCTGTACCGCCACCATCGCCAGATCGCGACGCGGTGTCACAGTGACTTGAAATTTTTCGGCAGCGACCACCCGTTGCATCCAGGCGATATCTTTATCTGCGGTACCTGCATTGACCACCAAGCGCCATTGCGTTGCCGTGAAAAAATACACGATCAAGTCGTCAATCACGCCTCCCTCGGGGTTCAACATACAGGAGTAAAGCGCTTTGCCGGGCTGCGTCAACTTCGAGACATCGTTGGCGACCAGTCTGCGTAAAAACGCGGTCGCATCAGCGCCGGTCACATCAACATTCAACATGTGCGAAACGTCAAAAATGCCAGCGTCGCGCCGCACAGCGTGATGTTCTTCGATTTGCGAGCCGTAATTAACTGGCATATCCCAGCCACCAAAATCGACCATGCGCGCACCTGACTTGACATGCGTCTCGTGCAGAGGCGTGCGTTTTAACGTAGCAGACATGGAAAAGCTCCAGAACAGTCAAAGGTCGAACGGTTTAAGCGCCCACGTCTAACGTAAGCGTTTGCACCAGCGTTCGCCCCTCTGTCCTTTTGCCTGAGAGTTGCCCTGCAAGAAGCAGGTGTGCACCTTCGGCGCCCGTTTTAGCCATACGGCCGCGGGTCTCTCCAGAGTGTTGTGTTCTTGCATGCCTGTCAAACATGCAACATTGCAGATGCGGTATGGGAAGCCTGAGCGATTCTGGGCGAATTGCGCCTTCGGCGGCAAACTAGGGCAACAATCAAGTTACCCGCTGCACTCTCCCGCAAACTGCGTTCACAGCGTTGACATCGTACCGCGAAAATACGACCTCGGACAACCCTCTTTGTATATTTAGCGACTACGTCACTTTTTGCCCGCTTGAGCTCAGCCTGTGCCCCTAAAGGCTGCGGCCGCAGGCCACAGCCGAGGCCCAGGCCCACTGAAAGTTATACCCCCCCAGCCAGCCCGTCACATCGACCGCTTCACCAATAAAATGCAAGCCAGGCACGGCTTTAGCCTGCATGCTGCGTTGATCGAGCGCTTTGGTATCAACCCCGCCCCGCATCACTTCGGCCTTTTTATAACCGGCGGTACCGTCTGGGATCAAAGACCAAGACTGAATGCGTGCGGCAAGTTCGCGCAGCAAGCGATCGGGCGCATCGGCGATACGTAGCGCAGCCTGCTCGCCTAGCCATTTTTCGGCCAGGCGCTTAGGCCACAGCCCACCCAGCAAATTACCCAGTTGTTGGCGCCCACCTGCCTTCGCTTCAAGCAGTGCCGCCGTCATATCTTGACCAGGCGCTAAATCCAACCGGATGGCCTCGCCCGGCTGCCAATAGCTTGAAATCTGCAAAATCCCCGGGCCTGACAGGCCGCGGTGAGTAAACAACACATCTTCAAGAAACGCAGGCGCGTTGCGCCCGACCCCGGTTGAAATGTTGGCTTGAAGCGCCAGCCCGCTCAACTCACCGAACTCAGCCCACTGCACGCCATCAAACGTCAGCGGGACGAGCGCCGGCCGAGGCTCAACAACTTTTAGGCCAAACTGGCGCGCGATTTTTAAACCGTAATCTGTTGCCCCGAGCTGTGGGATCGCCAAGCCACCCGTCGCGATCACGACTTTAGCGACCCGCAAAATCCCTTCTGAGGTTGCAAGTTCATAGCCACCCTCGGCGCCCGTCTCGACGCGCGTGATCTGTTGAACCGTGCAAGGCATACGCCATTGCACATTGCCCAACTCGCACTCGGCGCGCAGCATCTCGATAATATCTTCGCTGCTGCGATCGCAAAATAACTGCCCGCGATGCTTCTCGTGCCAGGCGATGTTGTAGCGCCCCATCAGGGCAATAAAATCTTGCGGTGAATAGCCGGCTAACGCCGACTTACAGAAATGAGGGTTGTTCGAAATAAAGTTTTCGGGCGCGACGGTTCTGTTCGTGAAGTTGCAGCGGCCTCCGCCCGAGATACGGATTTTTTCGGCCAGTTTTTCTGCGTGATCAATCAGCACCACCCGACGCCCAAGCTGCGCGGCCACTGCCGCGCACATCATGCCGGCCGCACCCGCGCCAATTACCGCGACATCAAAGTTCTGCATCTAACCAGCCTACAAGCAAAGTGCTGCATTGAACTCGCCCCCTTAGCAACGCACTGCTTCGAACACGCCTTCCAGCTAAGCGCTGCCTTCAATTCGCCGGCTGCTCGAGTAAACAATCAACGTAGTATCGTTTGTCGCCATTGGGCAAAATCTCTTCAGCTAAACCATGGATATAGGTTTCAAAGCCTGGAAATTTTTCGTTGAACGAACGCGCAAACTGTAAATATTGCACGATCGTTTTATTGAAACGCTCGCCCGGGATCAGCAACGGAATGCCTGGCGGATAAGGTGTGAGCAGCACACCAGTGACGCGACCCTCAAGCTGATCAATTGACACGCGCTCAACCTCACGATGCGCCATTTGAGCAAACGCATCAGAGGGCTTGAGTGCCGGTACCATATCGCTGAGGTACATCTCAGTCGTTAACCGCGCCACGTCGTGTTTACGGTATTCGGCATGAATCTGCTGGCAAAGATCGCGCAAGCCGAGTCGCTCGTACTGACGATGCCCTTTGCAGTAGTCGGGCAAAATTCGCCACATCGGCTGGTTGCGGTCGTAGTCATCTTTAAACTGCTGCAACGCTGTCAGCAGCGTGTTCCAGCGGCCCTTGGTGATGCCAATCGTGAACAAGATAAAAAACGAATAGAGACCGGTCTTTTCGACCACCACGCCATGCTCTGTTAAATACTTTGAGACCAAGGCCGCAGGGATACCGGTTTCGCCGAAACTGCCAGACATGTCCAGACCAGGCGTCACAATCGTGGCCTTGATCGGGTCGAGCATGTTGAAACCTTCGGCTAAGTCGCCAAAGCCATGCCAATGGTCATTCGACTTGAGTACCCAGTCAGCTTGCTCACCCACACCGCGCGGCGCAAGATAGTCAGGGCCCCACACGGTAAACCACCAATCATCGTCACCGTACTCAAGATCCACCTTGCGCATCGCGCGCCTAAAATCCAGAGCTTCGCGAATACTTTCTTCAACCAGCGCAGCACCGCCTGGGGCCTCCATCATCGCGGCGGCCACATCGCATGAGGCGATGATGGCGTACTGTGGCGAAGTCGAGGTGTGCATCAAATACGCTTCGTTAAAAATATTGCGGTCAAGCTTACGGGTTTCGGGCTCTTGCACAATGATCTGCGAAGCCTGCGAAATGCCGGCCAGTAACTTATGCGTCGAATGGGTTGCAAACACCATCGCTTTGCTACTACGGGGCCGATTAGGCCCAATCGCGTGCATATCTTGATAAAACTCATGAAACGCCGCATGCGGCAGCCAAGCTTCGTCAAAGTGCAAAGTGTCAATGGTGTCGCCGAGCTTCTCTTTAATCATCTCAACGTTGTAAATCACGCCATCATACGTACTTTGCGTCAGCGTCAAAATACGTGGCTGCTTATTTTTGACTTTGCGCGCAAACGGATTGGCATCGATTTTTTTCTGGATACTTTCAAGCTCAAATTCGGCTAACGGAATCGGCCCAATAATGCCCATGTGATTACGCGTCGGGCGCAAAAACACCGGGATGGCGCCCGTCATGGTGATCGCATGCAAAATTGATTTATGGCAATTGCGATCGACCACGACAATGTCATCAGCCGCGACGTTGGCGTGCCAGACGACTTTGTTCGAGGTCGACGTACCGTTGGTCACAAAGTAACAATGGTCGGCATGAAAAATGCGTGCGGCATTCAGTTCAGATTCGGCAATCGGGCCCGTGTGATCCAGCAACTGACCGAGTTCATCGACCGCATTACAGACGTCAGCCCGAAGCATGTTTTCACCAAAAAACTGATGAAACATTTGACCGACTGGGCTTTTTAAGAAGGCGACGCCACCTGAGTGCCCAGGGCAATGCCACGAATACGAACCATCTTGTGCATACTTGACCAATTCGCGAAAGAATGGCGGCGCCAGGCTGTCAACATAGCTACGCGCTTCACGAATGATATGGCGCGCCACAAACTCAGGCGTGTCTTCAAACATATGAATAAAGCCATGCAGTTCGCGCAAAATATCGTTGGGGATATGTTCAGAGGTGCGGGTCTCGCCGTACAGATAGATTGGGATGTCAGCGTTACGAAAACGCAATTCGCCAATAAACGTACGCAAGTTCTTAATCGCGCCCGCCACATCCTCGGGCGAATAAATATCAAACTCTTCGTCATCAATCGACAAGATAAAGGCGCTTGCGCGACTTTGCTGCTGCGCAAATGAGCTTAAGTCGCCGTAACTTGTAACGCCAATGACCTCCATCCCTTCAGCTTCAATCGCAGAGGCTAAGGCACGCACGCCTAGACCTGACGCATTTTCAGAGCGATAGTCTTCATCGATGATGAAAATAGGAAAGCGAAATTTCATGCGAACCGCCTTGTGAGCGAAAAAGAGATTAAAGAGGGGCGACTATAGCGCCCAAACATGTTACTGGAATGACAGCCTAGCAAACTTTAGACGGATCGCCTGGCTTAAAACTGACCGCCCATCTCATTGACATACGCTACAACCCACAACAAGGAGGCAGCGTTTCAAGCACTATTGCGATATCAGGTTTTAGGCAAGGTCACGCCGCGCTGACCCTGATACTTGCCGCCCCGATCTTTATACGACGTTGCGCAAACTTCATCGCTTTCAAAAAACAACATCTGCGCGCAGCCTTCGCCAGCATAAATCTTGGCGGGTAGCGGTGTGGTGTTTGAAAATTCGAGTGTCACATGACCCTCCCACTCGGGTTCAAGCGGGGTCACGTTGACGATAATGCCGCAACGCGCGTAGGTACTTTTGCCTAAGCAGATCGTTAAGACGCTGCGCGGGATACGAAAGTATTCAACCGTGCGCGCTAAAGCAAACGAGTTGGGCGGAATAATGCAGATCTCGCCTTTGAAATCGACAAATGATTTCTCATCGAAGTTTTTAGGGTCAACGATGGTTGAATTGATATTTGTGAAGATTTTGAATTCATTGGCACAGCGCACGTCATAGCCGTAGCTACTGGTGCCATAACTGACGATCCGGCCCGATTCGTTTGAACGCACCTGACCCGGTTCAAAAGGCTCGATCATGCCTTCCGACTGCGCCACGCGGCGAATCCAGTTGTCACTTTTAATACTCATGGCTAAGCGCCTCAATAGTTATCTGTGCCAAGAGGGCGGATTTTACCCCCAGACGGCAAGGTCGCGTTCTCGGGGGCTTGCTAACCCGACTGGTTCGACCACTCGCACCCGCCATTCAGACCCGCTTGATCGCGATCGCCCCAAATTTCTCGCTGAGATCTTTGGGCAGGTTGGCCACCCGCGCGGCTAGCCTCAAGGCGATCTCGCGGTACAAACCGGCGGCCTCACTTTGCGGGTGTGACACCACGATCGGCTGCCCAGCGTCTGCCTGCTCGCGTATCGCGAGCGCTAAGGGTAAGCTGCCCAGCCACGGCGCTTTGTAATCGGTGGCCATGCGCATTGCCCCGCCCTGTCCAAAGATCGGCTCAGCGTGCCCGCACTGACTGCAGATATGAAGCGCCATATTTTCGACAATACCCAAAATGGGGACATTCACTTTTTCAAACATCTTCAAGCCCTTGCGGGCATCGATCAAGGCAAGATCTTGAGGCGTGGTGACAATCACCGCCCCCACCACGGGCACACTTTGGGCCAAGGTCAAGGCAATATCCCCGGTACCCGGTGGCATGTCGATCATCAAGTAATCAAGATCATCCCAGGCGGTTTGACGCAGCAATTGCTCAAGCGCCTGCACCACCATGGGGCCGCGCCAAATCGCCGGCGTGTCGTCATTCATCAAAAAACCGATTGAATTCGCTTGTAAACCGTGGCCCTGAATCGGAACCATTTTTTTACCATCCAGACTGGCTGGTTTCACCGACACCCCAAGCAATAACGGCACACTCGGCCCATAGATGTCGGCATCCAACAAACCTACGCGCGCACCCTCGGCCTGCAGCGCCAAAGCCAGATTAACCGCCGTGGTACTTTTGCCGACCCCGCCCTTGCCCGAGGCGACGGCAATAATATTGCGCACACCCTCAACCCGCGTAACGCCCGTTTGCACGGCGTGCGCCGCGATCTTGACGCTGATTTGAACGTCAGGGCTAGGCACCCCAAGCGCCTTAAGCGCAGCGTAAATTTGACCTCGCAACCCATCAAGCTGGCTGGCCACCGGATAGCCCAGTTCAACGCGTACGCTGACGTACTCGCCCACCATTTGGATGTGGCTGTCTTTAACAACCGACCCAATCGAGCGCCCAGTGTTGGGGTCAATCACGGTTTCAAGCCCCTCACGCACCTCAGCCAGCGTTACACTCATGGGTATTCCTCTGTCATGTTTTCCCTATTTTAGGCTCGCAATATGCTATTTCTGCTCCAACGACTGGTTAGGCTTGTGGCATTTGTCTTTCTCGCGCTAATCGGTATGTTTATGGCCGTTGTGTTTGTCGCGTCAACCATTGTCGCAGTCGCGATCTTGGTCGTGGTGGCACGTTTGCGAGGCAAAACATTCTCGGCCAAAGAATATTGGATGGCGCGCAGCGCCAAACGCAAACCAATTTTGAAGAGCGGCTCTTTTTCAACGAAAAACAGCGCCGACGTGACTGACGTCAAGGCCCGCGATATTTCTTAAGCTCCTCGCTTCATCATTTCAGCCTGTTTACGCTTGATTTGTTGGCGCCACTAATACGCCTATCCACAATCCATCGCATCGACTCATGACTGCCCCTCAACGCTCGATTAGTTTGTTTGAACTGTTTAAAGGGTTCGCCACCATTGGTGTACTAGGCTTTGGCGGAGTCGCCGTCATGGCGCGACACGTGATCGTTGAGCAATATCAGTGGCTGACCGAAAAAGAGTACGCAACCATTTTGGGCATGGGACAAGTCTTGCCCGGTGCTAATGTCGTGAACGCCTCAGTGGTTATTGGCGATCGTTTTCAAGGGCCCAAGGGTTCGATCGTTTGCGTGCTCGGCATCATGGTGCTGCCAATCATGATTTTGCTGGCGTTTGCTTTGCTTTACGATCAATTTGCTCACCTCCCGGCTGTCAGCGTGGCCCTCACAGGGGCCGGCGCTGCCGCCGCGGGGATGGTGCTGGCCACAGGCCTGAAAATGGCCATTAAGGTCAAGCTCGACTTAGCCGGCTGGCTCATCATCGGGTTCGCAATCTTGGGGATTTTGGTATTTCACCTACCCATGGTGTACGTCGTGCTGGCATTGATTCCGACAGCCCTCGTCATCACCGCATGGTTGGGTAAAAAATGAGCGAACCTAGTGTCTTAGGCCAATTAGCCCGCAGCTTCGCGATGATTTCGCTCATCGCCATTGGCGGCATCAACGCTGTGTTGCCAGCGCTTCGCGACGTTGTGGTCGAATCGATGCGTTGGATGGACGACGAGAAGTTTATGCAGTTGTTCGCCATCGCACAGATTACGCCGGGCCCGAACGTGGTGATCGTGAGCTTAGTCGGGTGGGAAATTGCCGGGTTTGCTGGCTTGCTGGTGGCAACGCTCGCCATGCTTGTGCCGGCCTGTCTGCTTGCCTTTTTAGTCGGGCGCGTAGCCAATCGGCTTGAGGGCAGCAAAGGCCTGCGCCTGGCACAAAATGCTTTGGTCCCGGTCGCGATCGGCCTGATCCTCGCAGGAGGCCTAGATTTAAGCCACGCCGCTTACCGTGGCTGGCTAACGCCCCTCATCGTAGCGGCTAATGTGGCTGGCATCCTGTTCACCAAGCTCAATCCCGTTTGGGGGTTGATGGCCAGCGCCTTAGTCGCCTTGGCAGCCCATTATTCTGGATTGTTTGTATTAGGCTAAGGGGCTAAAGCGGTTGACCTTGTTAAACTCGCAGGCTTAACTCTCTTACCAGCGCCCGCCATGTCTCGCACCCTGTTCGTCACCACTGCCCTGCCCTATGCCAATGGTTCATTCCATATTGGCCACATCATGGAATACATCCAGGCCGATATCTGGGTACGCGCCATGCGCATGGCTGGCCACACTGTGCACTTTGTAGGCGCTGACGACACACACGGCGCACCCGTCATGCTGAAGGCCGAAGCCGAAGGGATCACGCCCAAACAACTAGTCGAACGCATCGGTGCCGAGCGCCCACAGTACCTGCAAGGGTTTCAAATTGAATTTGATCACTGGCATTCGACTGACTCCGCTGAAAACGTAGAGTTGTCGCAAGACATCTATCGTAAATTACGCGCGGCTGGTCTGATCAGTACGCGCGAGATCGAACAGTTTTACGACCCCGTTAAGGGCATGTTTTTAGCCGATCGTTACATCAAGGGCGAGTGCCCCAAGTGCCACGCCAAAGATCAATACGGTGACTCTTGCGAGGCCTGTGGCGCGGTCTATGCGCCGACTGACTTGATCGAGCCATACTCAACGCTCACCAACGCGCGACCCGTGCTTAAAACGTCTGAGCATTATTTCTTTCAATTGTCTGATCCGCGTTGCATTGAGTTTTTACAAAAATGGACAACCGGCAGCAACGCTCAGGGCAATAAACATTTGCAAGCAGAAGTCTTAGCCAAAACGCGCGAGTGGCTTGGCAGCGGTGATGAAAAAGCTAATCTTGGCGATTGGGATATCTCGCGCGATGCACCGTATTTTGGGATCGAAATCCCTGATGCGCCAGGTAAATACTTTTATGTTTGGCTTGATGCCCCTGTTGGCTATCTTGCCTCACTGAAGTCGTATTGCGCCAAAATTGGCATCGACTTTGAAACGCTGCTTGACCCAAACGGCACAACCGAGCAAGTGCACTTTATCGGCAAAGACATTATCTATTTTCACGCGCTGTTTTGGCCTGCCACCTTGCAGTTTTCAGGCCGTAAAACGCCCGATCAACTCAATGTGCATGGTTTCATTACAGTGAGTGGCGAAAAAATGTCAAAGAGCCGTGGCACCGGCATCTCGCCCCTGCGCTACCTTGAGCTTGGCATGAACGCCGAGTGGATGCGCTATTACATTGCCGCGAAGCTCAACGCCCGCGTTGAAGATATTGACTTTAATCCCGATGATTTTATTGCCAGAGTCAACAGCGACTTGGTTGGCAAGTACATCAATATTGCAAGCCGAGCCGCCAATTTCATCAGCAAATATTTTGACGGCCAACTTGCTTACCCCGACGATGCTGCCTTATTGGGCAGCAACTGGGCGCAAGCGGCAGACCGCATTCGCGCCGATCTTGAGGCGCGCGAATATGGCCGCGCGATTCGCGAGATCATGGCGCATGCCGATCAGATCAACCAAGCCTTTGATGCGGCTCAGCCCTGGCTCATTGCAAAAACCTTGGCATCTGCCGAGCCCTCGCAGCGCGCCGCACTACAACACATCTGCTCAGCGGCGCTGGCTGGTTTCAAGGCGCTCTCGGTCATGCTTGCCCCCATCTTGCCCGCCTTGTCACAGCGTGTCGCCACTGAATTGTTTGGCCAGACCAGCAACTTTGTTTGGACCGATGCAGGCGTATTACCAAGCCAGATCAACCCTTTCAAACATCTGATGCAACGGGTTGAGCCGACGATGCTCGATGAGTTGTTTGAGATTCCGGCGCAGGATGAAGCGCCTGAGCAAGCTGTTATTCCAGGCGGCGAGCCCCTCGCTCCCATCATCACGATTGATGACTTCGTCAAAATCGATCTGCGCGTGGCACGTATCGTCAACTGCGAACAGGTTGAGGGCTCGACCAAGTTGTTACGGCTGACGCTTGACGTGGGCGAAGGCCGACTTCGCAACGTGTTTTCTGGGATTAAGTCCGCCTACACGCCCGAGCAATTGATCGGGCGCCTGACCGTCGTCGTCGCCAACTTAGCGCCCCGCAAGATGAAGTTTGGTATCTCTGAAGGCATGGTGTTGGCGGCAAGCCATTTTGACGACAAAATTGATAGCGGCATCTATGTGCTCGACCCGTCGTCAGGAGCGCAGCCGGGGATGCGGATTCATTAGGTTTGGCGTTGAAGTTTTAGCGTTGGGTGGTGACGGCGCACCTGAACTGAATCGCTTAGGACTGGAGCGGGTGATGGGAATCGAACCCACGCCTGAGGCTTGGGAAGCCGCCGTTCTGCCATTGAACTACACCCGCTCTGGCGCTCAGTCGAAACGAATTATACGAGATCACGACCAAACAGTCTGACAGACTAGGCTGGCAACCACTACAATGATTGGCATGGAAATCGTACTCAATGGTCAGGCAAAAACCTTAGCCGGCCCTCTCTCTGTTGCGGCACTCGTTGCCGAGCTTGGTTTTACCGGCAAACGTATCGCGGTCGAGCGCAATGGCGAAATCGTACCTAAAAGCACGCACGCTCAGGTGATGGTCGCTGCAGGCGATCGCCTCGAAATCGTGGTCGCTGTGGGCGGGGGCTAGCCGTGCACCCAACTCATATCCGCAGTTTTGTGAACCGGCGTAGTCACATTACGCAAGGTCAACAAGAGGCCCTTGACAGCTATTTAACCAAGTGGTCATTAGCCTATCGCCCTAGCCTACTGAATTTAACTGAGACCTTTGAGCGTGAAGCGCCAACGATTCTTGAAATTGGCTTTGGCATGGGCGAAACCACCGAAAAAATAGCGCTTGCACGACCAGACGATAATTTTTTGGGTGTCGAAGTCTTTAACGCGGGTGTCGGCGCCCTACTCAAACGTATTGAAGCCTCAAGCCTAAATAATATTCGTATTATTCAGCACGATGCCGTTGAGGTCTTGCGCGATATGCTCGCCCCTCAAAGCTTGGCCGGCGTGCATATTTATTTTCCGGATCCGTGGCCTAAAACTCGCCACCATAAACGGCGCTTACTTCAGCCGCCCTTAGTTGAGCTACTGGCAAGTCGTATGGCGCCAGGTGCGTACATTCATTGTGCGACCGACTGGGAACACTACGCCGAGCAAATGCTGGCTGTACTGTCGGCCGAACCAAGCCTGCAAAACACCTGTGAGGGCTTTGCGCCACGGCCTGATTTCAGGCCACTCACTAAATTTGAAAACCGCGGCTTGCGTTTAGGCCACGGCGTATGGGATGTCATTTTTAAAAAGCGTTAAGTTCCTGCAGCGCTAGGGCACACCCTGAAACCGGTGGCCCCGTTGAGATTTTTAAGGCTCAAGCCTTCAACGCCCAAAGCCGCCAAGTTTGCCTAGGTTTTTCATGCCACCCATGGCACGCATCATTTTGGCCATGCCGCCTTTTTTCATTTGCTTCATCATGCCCTGCATTTGCTCAAACTGATTGAGCATACGATTGACCTCTTGCACGGGCACGCCGGCACCCGCCGCGATGCGACGCTTGCGCGAAGCTTTGAGTAACTCGGGTTTGCTGCGCTCAAGAGGCGTCATTGAGTTGATGATGCCTTCGGTGCGACGCATCTGTTTTTCGGCCTGACCGCTTTGCAACTGACCCGCCGCTTGCGCAAACTGCGCTGGCAGTTTTTCAAGCATCGAACTCATATCACCCATTTTTTTGACCTGGGCAAGCTGCTCTTTAAAGTCATTTAAATCAAACTTATCGCCCGACTTAATTTTGGCGGCAAGCTTGTTAGCCTCGGCCACATCAATATTTTGCTGAGCTTGCTCAACGAGCGACAGAATATCGCCCATCCCCAACACCCGCTGCGCCATGCGCTCAGGGTGAAAAGGCTCAAGACCATCGAGCTTTTCAGAGACACCCACAAACTTTAAGGGCTTGCCCGTGACATGGCGCACTGACAAGGCCGCGCCACCGCGCGCATCACCGTCTAGCTTAGTCAGCACGACGCCAGTTAACGGCAAGGCATCAGCAAAGGCGCGTGCCGTATTGACAGCGTCTTGACCCTGCATGGCGTCAACCACAAAGAGCGTTTCGATCGGATTGAGCACGTCGTGCAAGAGACGAATTTCGCGCATCATCTCTTCGTCGATGCCCAAACGACCTGCCGTATCGACAATCAGCACATCAAAATGATGGCGCTTGGCGTAATCGAGTGCCGAACGTGCGATATCAACGGGTTTTTGAGTCGGATCAGAGGCAATCCACTCAACCCCTACCTGCGCCGCCACTGTTTTTAGCTGCTCGATAGCCGCCGGGCGATACACGTCGGCGCTCACCACAGCAACTTTCTTTTTGCCAGTTTTGCGACCATGCGCAACGTGACCACCCTCGGTCAGCCAACGGGCTAACTTACCTGTGGTGGTGGTTTTACCGGCACCTTGCAAACCGGCCATCAAAATAATGGCTGGTGGCTGCATCGCTAGAGATAACTCGCTGGCGTCTGGGCCCAAATCGCCGCCCATCAGTGCCGTCAGCTCTTTGTGCACCACCCCCACCAGCGCCTGGCCCGGCGACAAGCTACCCACAACCTCGGCACCCAAGGCCTTTTCTTTGACGTTGGCCACAAACTCGCGCACAACCGGCAGCGAGACATCTGCCTCGAGCAGGGCTAAACGCACCTCACGCAACATCTCTTGCGTGTTGGCTTCAGTCAGGCGGGCTTCGCCCCGAATGGTCTTGACGACTCGGGATAGTCGTTGGGTTAGATTTTCAAGCATGGCAACCGTTTCGCTTTACACTAGACACATGTCTGCGCCCATTGTATTTCACTCGCTCGCCGCTTTGGCCTATTCGTTACTGGCCCTAGTGCTTTGGCGGGGCTTCGCGGCTCGCCAGCCCACCGTGCAGGTCGGACAACTGGCGCGAGTCGGTCTTTTTGCCGCGATTGTGCTCCACGGCTACGCCCTGCATCAATCTATTTTGCTCGATCAGCGCCTGCAACTGAGCTGGGCGCTGGCACTCTCAACCGCCGTTTGGCTAGGAATGATCGTCTTTTGGCTTGAAAGCCTGATTATTCGTATTGATGGCCTTCAACTACTGCTCTTACCTACAGGCGCAGTCAGCTGTCTGCTGGTCGCCTTGTTTCCGAAAGAGCAACTTGTGGCGCATGCGGTCGACCCCGCTCTGCGCATTCACTTACTGATCGCTCTGTCGGCCTACGGCCTGGTCACCATCTCTGCGCTGCAAGCCATTCTGATGTCGGCCATCGACCGTCGTCTGCATTTTCCAATGGCAGCGGCGCGCGAAGCCAAAGGCTTACGCGTTGTACTGGGCCGTATCCTCGATGCACAACCCCCTTTGCTCGCACAAGAGCAAGTGCTCTTTAGAGTCATCTGGGTGGCGTTTGCCTTACTGACCCTAGCCGTAGTCTCGGGTTCACTCATCTCGGTTGCCACCACCGGAAAATGGCTCCCTTTTGATCACAAAACGATTTTCACTCTTCTGTCGTGGCTCACCTTCGGGATACTATTATTCGGGCGCTACACACGTGGCTGGCGCGGACGGATTGCGTTACGGTATACCTTGCTGGGGTTTGCGTTCATCGTGCTCTCGTACACAGGTAGCCGTTTTGTTGTTGAAGTCATTTTGCAGAGAAGCTAATGGGTAAAGCGCTTTTTTGGGTCACCATCTTTATCGTCGTCATTTTCGTGACGCGGCTCTTGGCAATTCAAGCGGCCAAAAAACGTCGCCCACCCCCGCAAGCGCCCTCTACGCAAGGTGACGCGCCGGCGAACTCTGAAGCCATGGTGCGCTGCGCTCATTGCGGTGTGCACCTACCGCGCTCTGAAGCATCACTCATCGATCAAAATACCTGGTGCAGCACAGCCCATGCCAAGCTCGGCGTGCGCGAAAGAGACTAGAGACTAAGCCGTATCGGCGCTCCGATCCATGGCGCACAACCAACGCACCCATTGATGACCACGAGTGCACTGTTATCTACAAACGCACACATTAATGCCTACAGGTTCAACATTCTTCACGCTGGACACGCAGGGCTGGCTTGCATCAAGCGCAAACGTCGCGCTGCGCCCTTCGCCCAACTTTAACGAGCGTCCGCCAGGTACTGCGGTGTCTTTGCTTGTTGTTCACAACATCACACTGCCACCGGGTCAATTTGGTACACCATACATCACCGACTTATTTTTAAATCAACTCGATATTTCTGCCGACCCGTGGTTTGTGAATGTCGAAGGTCTAAAGGTTTCGGCCCATTTCGTGATCGATCGGCTTGGGCACATCACCCAATTCGTGTCGTGCGACGATCGCGCTTGGCATGCCGGCGCTTCGTCTTTTGAAGGTCGTGAGCAATGCAATGATTTTTCAATTGGTATTGAACTGGAAGGCACCGATGACTTGCCGTTTGAGGCGGTGCAATACGAACGTCTGGCAGCACTCACCCAGTGCTTGCGTGCACGCTATCCGTTAACCGCGGCAACCGGTCATTCAGACATCGCTCCCGGGCGTAAAACGGATCCGGGCCCGTTCTTTGACTGGTCACGTTTTCGAGAGTTGGCGCAGTGGCCAGCAGCTCAGGGAAACTAAAGTGCGATGAAAGGCCCTCAAGACGACGCTAGCCGCGACAAAGCACGGCTAGTGATGACTCTTTGCGGCTCAGGGCTGCAGCCCAAGCAACCTTCACGTTATTGAAGGCCTGTGATGATTCACTGCGGCGGCTAGGGCTCTGCGTGTAGGCAAAGCCCCCGCGTCACAATTACGCTAACAGCAACTGATTCACACGTTTCACAAAAGCAGTTGGGTCTGGCAATTGCGAACCGTCTGCCAGTAGCGCCTGTTCAAACAACAAGGTCGCCCAGTCGTTAAACGTTTCGTCAGAAGCTGTCTGTATACGCGCCACCAAAGCATGCTCAGGATTAATCTCAAGCACAGGCAAGACATCAGGGGCAGCTTGACCAGCGGCTTTCAGCATACGTTGCAGGTGCGGGCTTAAATCGTTTTGCCCCACTACCACGCACGAAGGCGAATCGACCAAACGTAAGGTGACGCGCACTTCTTTGACGCGATCTTTTAGCGACTCTTGTAGACGCTCAACCAAGGGCTTGAACTGCTCAGCCACTTCGGTTTGATGTTTCTTTTCTTCATCATCGGCCAAGGCCTCAAGATCAAGCCCACCTTTCGCAACTGACACCAACTGCTTGCCGTCAAACTCACGCAGGTGCGACAGCATCCACTCGTCGACGCGATCACACATCACCAACACATCGATGCCTTTCTTGCGGAAAATTTCGATATGCGGGCTATTGCTACCAGCGGTGTAGCTATCGGCCGTGACGTAATAAATTTTGTCTTGGCCCTCTTTCATCTCGGCAACATAATCGGCAAGTGTCACCGTCTGTGCGTCTGTGCCCTGCTTGGTTGACGCAAAACGCAACAACTTAGAAATGCGTTCAATGTTACCTGCGTCTTCGCCCGTACCTTCTTTCAAGACCTGTCCAAACTCGGCCCAGAAAGTTGCATAATCATCTTTGTTGTTTTCAGCCAAATCCTCGAGCATGCTCAAGATACGTTTGGTCGAACCTTCACGAATCGCTTTCACATCGCGGCTTTCTTGCAGCAACTCACGCGAGACATTCAGTGGCAAATCGGCCGAGTCAATCACCCCACGTACAAAGCGCAGGTACGAAGGCAGCAGCTGCTCGGCGTCGTCCATAATGAACACACGCTTGACGTAAAGCTTCACGCCACGACGCGCATCGCGATCCCACATGTCAAACGGCGCATGCTTCGGAATAAACAACAGTTGCGTGTATTCGCTGCGACCTTCAACGCGGTTGTGCGTCCAGGCAAGCGGATCATCAAAGTCATGCGACACATGCTTGTAAAATTCGCGGTACTGCTCGGCGGTGACGTCAGACTTGCTGCGTGTCCATAAGGCATTGGCCTGATTGACCGCTTCCCATTCGGCGGTTTTGACTTGCTCAGACTTGTCCTTATCCCACTCTTCTTTGAGCATTTCAACCGGCAAAGAAATATGGTCTGAATAACGACGCAGCACTTCGCGCAATTTATAGCCATTCAAAAACTCGTCTTCATCGGCACGCAGATGCAGAGTGACTTCAGTGCCGCGTTCAGCGCGCTCGCTCGCTGCAATGGTGAATTCGCCTTGGCCGTCTGACTCCCACACCACGCCTTGATCGGCGGGCGCGCCCGCACGGCGAGTAAGAACCGTGACTTTATCTGCCACGATAAATGACGAGTAAAAGCCAACGCCAAACTGACCAATTAACTGTGCGTCTTTTTTGTTGTCGCCGGTTAGCTTAGAAAAGAACTCGCGCGTACCCGAACGGGCAATCGTGCCTAAGTTGGCCACTGCCTCATCGCGTGACATACCAACGCCGTTATCTGAGATCGTGATCGTGCGCGCGGCCTTGTCAAAATCAACCCGCACGTGCAAGTCACCAAAGCCCTCGAGCAGCGCCGGCTGATCAATCGCCTCAAAACGCAGCTTGTCGCAAGCGTCTGACGCGTTAGACACCAATTCGCGCAAAAAAATCTCTTTGTTACTGTAAAGCGAATGGATCATCAGGTGCATCAGCTGTTTGACTTCAGCCTGAAAACCCATCGTTTGAGCGGCGTCTGCCGCTGGAGTTGCTTGATTCATCATACTCACCGAAAAGTTATCCACAGGGCGACCCCAAGCCGTATTCGCTTAGCCAAGGGTTTGTGCGTGTTAGTTGGGGGGTAAATCTTGAATTTCAAGGGCTAACAGCGTAGTGCGGCTACGCTGCCACCAAAAGGCTGACTAGATCCTTAACATCGGTACAGTTTTCTAGGTCAGCAACCGCCTCTTTCAACGGTTCCGATGCGTGCATAGGTTGGGCAGCCAGTTGCCAGCAACGATCAAATTTTGTTGTGCATGCCTGCGCATTAAGCGGCCGCGAGGGGCTGGCCAGCATGGCATCAATATGATGCTCAAGCACCCTGCCATCGGTCAAGCGTACGCGCACCACCTGTGGCCCCAGGGCATTTGGGTTGGGGTTATCGTCGACCTGCATGGTGACCTTACAGGCTAACGCATAGGTTTGCGCATCTGTTAAACCATCGCCCCTGAAATGCATGGCATCTAATGCCCCGTGCTGCAACACCTTAGCCAATACAAACGGCATGCACAGACGCGCATAGTTAGGGGTTGGATTTTGTAAGGGTGGGCGATTGACCAGGTGGTTAATCAGCGGCGGGCCCAGCACAAGGATCTCGGCAACGTCATCCATAGAAAACTTAGCCTGCTCACGCAGCACCGTCACGCCTTCTATGCCACCGTGGGTCGCTCGCCCGCTAGGGTAGGGCTTGTGGCTGAGGTCAGCGATTTTTGCTTGTTGACCCAAGCCAACCATTGCGCGCTCAAGATCCCAGTCGGTTTCAAACATCGTGAGGTAGCCAAACTTGCCCGTTAAGGGTGTCTGCAAGCTCGGAAATCCTGCCTGAGCCAAATCACAAGACTGCAGCGCAGCGCGGGCGTTCAAACCAATCTGCAAGGGCAACACCACACTGCCCTCGGTGTGCGCCTGCATGGTGCCACTGACCTGCGCCAGTTGGTGTCCAAAGGCCGCTAAGGTGGTATCGGCATCAAAACCGCGCAGGTTGGCTAAACCGGCCACGGCGCCAAAGCCGCCCGAAGTTGCTGGGCGAAAAAACCGTAACCCTAAATTTGAAGCCAGGCCAATCGTGCACGCAATATCGACGCCTGCCGCTAAGGCGGTGAGAAGTTGTTTGCCGGTCACCCCACCACATACCTGTGCCTCGGCCAACAATACCGGCAGCAGCGTTGCCATCGCATGTAACACCGCCCCCTCGTGCAGGCAGTCATACTCTTGGCAGTGGATTTGATAGGCATTGACCAACACGGCCTGCCCCCGTGGCAGTTTGAGATCAGTGCCCCATACTGCCACCTCTGCACCCTCGCCCCAGCTGCGCACCGCCTTGAGCAGAGGCTGGATTTCAGGCGTACTGCCACCAGCGATACCAACACCCAAGGTATCGAGTAAAAAGACCTTTGCGCGCTCAAGCGCGTGCGGTGTTAACGCAGCATATGTAAGCGACGAGGCATGGTGTGCAAGTTTTAGATCAAGGCTTTGCATAGGGTGACCGTTGACTGTGTTGGTGGCGATTAGGGGCTTGAGGATACCTAAGTGCCGCCTCGCGCGCAAAAATTTTTTACACCGTATAATGCACGTCTTCGTTCCAAAGCGCCTCGCGCGCGATCCCCCAAGGCCCGGGTGGTGAAATTGGTAGACGCAGGGGACTCAAAATCCCCCGCCGCAAGGCGTGCCGGTTCGATTCCGGCCTCGGGCACCAGCAAAATCAAAAGTATGGCGCCCGCCGTCTGTCAAGTAAATCGGATTGAACATGCAATCCGTTCGCCAAGCGTCGATCAGACTCTCGCCCGAAAATACACTACGGCAGTACAAGAAAGGCCTAGGGCGTGAGCCGAGCTAAAAAATATGAGATGTCATTTAGATCTTGATCTGAGACACCATAGACCGAAGCCGCCATGTTTGAATCGCGACCAACGGCTTGATTGTTTTTAAACTGTTGCATGCTATGCAGCAAATAGTCTTCTCTCTGACCCGCCAGCCTGGGAATCTGCTCACGACCCAAATAGGTTGGTAGATGACATATTCCGCAACGCATACCTTCCGCTAACTTGCCGCCACGCGCAAAGACTTCTACGTCTTTGTCTGTCGGCACGGGAGCTAGCGTTTTATCCGCATAATACTTGGCGAGTGCTGTGATTTCCGCATCAGACACGCCCTCAAGCGAGCCCTTCATCGCAGGGATATCCCGCATACCTTCGCGAATCAAGACAAGTTGATTTTCAAGAAACAATTTTGGTTGTGCCGCTAAAGAGGGGATTCCTTTTAGCTGAGAATTTCCATCGGCACCGTGACAAGCCGCGCACAGCGCTAAGCGCTGTGGGGCTATCTGTGCGTATGCAGCAGGAACCGCCGCAAGGACGGCCCCCACCAAAGCAACATGACGGACTACAGACAACAACTGCACGAAGATTACTTCTTGTAGGTGACGCGATAGATCACGCCATTTTGCTCGTCGGACACCAACAGTGAACCATCTTTCATCTGATGCAAGTAAGCAGGACGACCCCACCATGACTGATCCGCAGGATTCATAAAGCCAGTCATAAAGGGCTCAACCTTGGCGTTATTGCCGTTCGCATCGGTGCGCACAGTGACGACGTCAAAGCCGATCTTTTGTGTGCGATTCCAAGAGCCTTTGCGCGCATTAAACAGCACGTTCTTGTACTCGGCTGGGAACATATCGCCCGTATAAAACTTGACGCCCATCGTGGCAGCGTGAGGCCCCATCAACGCGGCAGGCGGTTCAACTCCAGCGCAAGCGTCTGCTTTCTTGACGTCAGGATCAGGGATGTTGCCCACGTGGCAGTAAGGGAAGCCGTAGTTGGCCTTTAGTTTTAAACGATGCATCGTGTCGTTAGGTGTGTCATCACCCATCCAATCGCGACCGTGGTTGCTAAACCAAAGCTCTTTGGTGACGGGGTGCCAGTCAAAACCAACCGAATTACGTATACCTGTGGCTAACACTTCCATGCCAGAACCGTCCGCGTTGTAGCGGCGGATCTGAGAGTACTCAGCCGTTGGCAGTTCGCAGATGTTGCATGGCGCGCCGAATGGAACATAAAACTTGCCGTCCGGACCAAACGCCACATACTTCCAGTTGTGATGAGGCAAAGGCGGGAAGTTGAACTTGGCAGTCAAGTCAACAGGCGTCGCGTTTGGATTTTTACCGATACCATCGAAGCGCAAGACTTTGTCAATCGCTACTACGTAAAGCGAACCGTCTTTGTATGCAGCTGTAGGCTGATTGAGTTTGTCTACCACCACACGTGAGGTGCGCTCTTTGCCATTATCCGTCACTTCATAGATACGACCGAGTGCGCGCGTACCAACGTAATACTTGCCGTTCTCGCCTTCGGCGATGGCGCGGCCACCGGGAATACCGTCAGCCCAAACCTCAACTTTAAAACCCGGAGGTAATTTGATTTTATCAATCGGCACATCGGCGGCTTTGGTCGCCACGAGCTTGCCTGGCAAAGGAGCCAGAGTAGACTTTGCCATCGACTCGGGCATGCCTTGTTTCCAGGCAGGTGGGGGTGCCGGTGCAGCTGCAGGTGCGGGTGCAGCAGTCTGCGCTTGGGCAGACATACTGAATGCCAAGG
>JAIPCU010000213.1 GCA_021738045.1 Candidatus Methylopumilus sp.
TATCGGGTTCAACCTCACAGGCCCAGCGCATGTTTGACAGTGTGTACTCGTGCCCGCAGTAAACCCGCGAATCTGCTGGCAGGGCCGCTAGTTTTGCCAGCGACGCTTCCATTTGGGCGGGGGTTCCTTCAAATACGCGCCCACAGCCTGCTGCAAACAGTGTATCGCCACAAAACAAAACAGGGGTGGTGCCAAAAGTACCAAAAAATGCAATATGCCCCGCGGTATGGCCGGGAATATCCAAAACCGAGAGTTTTAGCTCAAGCGACGTATCTTCGAAGGTGTCGCCTTCAACCAATGCCACGTCGCACACCGGCAAGACCTCGCCGGCGGGCCCCCAAACCTTGGCACCCGTTTGCGCCACCAGTTCAGCGACCCCGCCAACGTGGTCGTCGTGGTGATGGGTGAGTAAAATAGAGTTCAATGAGAGTTGCAGTTCTTTTAGAACCTTCAATACTGGCTGGGCTTGACCAGGATCAACTACCAAGGCTTGGCGACCGTTAGAGACTAACCAGATATAGTTGTCGCTAAACGCCGGGATCGGAGAGATGCCGGGGCAAGGCTGTACGAAATCAAGCTGGTGTTGAGTTTTATTCATTTTTGAGAATCCGTGTCTAAACCGCAATCCCCTATTGTAGACTTTGAGCAGTGGCGACAGAGCGAACTCGGTCAGTATGTGCAGCGCTTTGAGCAAACCTGCTTCGATAAGATGGTCGCCGACGTGTTTGGCTATCACGCGTTGCAATTGGGGCAACCTAATCTTGACCTCTTGCGCGCCAACCGGATGCCGTTCAAGGCCTACGCGGGTGCTGAGTTGCCGGTGTTGCCCGCGGCGGATTGGGCGGGCATGGTGTTGGCCGAACCAGAGTACCTGCCTTTTGACTCCCAAAGTGTAGACCTTTTAGTTTTACCACATGGCTTAGAAGCAAGTGCTCACCCACATCAAGTTTTGCGTGAGGTTGAACGTGTTCTAGTCCCTGAAGGCCGGGTCGTGATTTCAGGGTTTAACCCCTGGAGTCTTTGGGGCGTACGCCATCGAACCCCATATTTGGCACCTTGGTTACCGCGGCCTATTCAGGCCCAGGTGTCGCTGCCCCGGTTAAAAGACTGGCTTAAGTTGTTGTCGTTCGAAATCGAATTAGGGCACTTTGGCTGTTATGCTCCGCCACTTCGCTCACAAAAATGGCTCGATCGCTTTGCGTTCGCCGAAGCAGCCGGCAACCGCTGGTGGCCGGTCTGTGGTGCCGTATATGCTGTTTCAGCGGTTAAACGTGTGGCTGGCATGCGACTTATCACACCACGCTGGAAAAGCGCTGCACCCCTGCGCAAAGGTGCGCGCCAGACCGCTGGCGCAACGTTGCAGCAAAAAACGGGCTCACAGCCGCATAACGAGTCAGTCACTTATGAATTCTGAAGATACCGTAGAAATTTGGACAGATGGCGCCTGCAAAGGTAATCCGGGCCCTGGCGGTTGGGGCGTTTTGTTAAAGCGAGGCAGCGTTGAAAAAACGCTACACGGCGGCGAGCCCTTAACCACCAACAACCGCATGGAAATGATGGCCGTCATTGAGGCGTTGCGTGCCTTGACGCGGCCTTGCAAGGTCACCTTGCATATCGACTCTCAATACGTCATGAAGGGGATGACCGAGTGGATTCATGGCTGGAAGCAGCGCGGCTGGCGCACGGCTGACAAAAAGCCAGTCAAAAATGCCGATCTGTGGCTCTTATTAGATGGTTTAGTCACGCAGCACGACATCACTTGGCGTTGGGTGAAGGGGCATGCTGGAGACCTCGGTAACGAACGCGCCGACTTGCTAGCCAACCGTGGGGTCGAGGACGCGCGATCGCGGATGTAGGATGACGAGCTGCTCACGCTATAGTTGCACCCTAGTTAAGATTATTTCAACAGAATGCAGCTGCCACGCTTTAAGCGCCGACTGCATACCGAAGATTTGCACTTTTTAATTTAGCAAGCGCCTTTCGTTCGCTTGCCCTTTTTAGGTCACCCACACGATGCGCTGGATTATTCTCGACACTGAAACGACAGGCCTTGACCCTGCTTATGGCCATCGCATTGTTGAGATTGGTGCCATTGAGGTCCTGAATCGCGGGATCACCGGACGCGATTTTCACACTTACCTGAATCCCGGGCGCGATAGTGATGCGGGCGCGCTTGAGGTACATGGCCTGACGACAGACTTTTTATCAACGAAACCGCGTTTTGAAGAGCAAGTCGACGAATTTTTAGCCTTTATCGAGGGCGCTGAACTCATCATTCATAACGCGCCATTCGATTTAAAGTTTTTAAACGCCGAGCTCAAGCGAATCGATCGTGAACCCGTCACGAATTTTTGCTCGGGGGTCACCGATTCTCTTGCTCATGCAAAAACTTTGCATCCGGGCAAGCGTAATTCTCTTGATGCGTTATGTGACCGTTATGGGGTGTCTAACGCACACCGGCAGTTGCATGGCGCGCTGTTAGATTCACGGCTGCTCGCTGAAGTCTGGCTAGCCATGACGCGCGGCCAAGACAGTTTGATGATCGATAACTTTGACGTGCCAGAAACCGCCAGCGTAGCGGCAAACGAGCAACGACTTGACGCGTTGAACTTGCCGGTTATTTTGCCGAGTGCCGATGACCTATTTGCACACGAAAAATATCTCGCCGCTTTAGATAAAGCTGCAAAAGGGGCTTGCGTCTGGCGGCAATATGAAGCGACACAAATCGATGAGATTAAGACCTGACCGCTTGCAAGCGTTAAGTCAACACCCCCAGTGTCTTTCGTTTGATCAGTTCAAAATCGATTTGCGCGCCAAGGCCAGGTGCCATGGGTGCGTGAATCATCCCTTGCGCATCAATTTCGATATCCTGCAGCAAACCATATTTTTGAGATTCTGCTGGCAGCAACACTTCAAAGAGTTCGGTGTTTTGCAGCGCCATGATCACATGTAGATTCGCAAAATTATTGAGCGAGTTCCCGCCGTGATGCACCTCATAATTTAAATGAAAGGCTTCAGCTAAATGCGCAGTCTTAATCAGTGTTGTGATGCCACCCTTTACTGCGACATCGCCACGTAAGAAATCGGTGGCGCGTTCTTTAATCCAAGGCGCGTACGAATCCAAACCGCCCGCTGGATATTCAGTTGCCATGATTGGGATCGTCAGATGCTTTTTCAGTTCAATGTAATTGTAGATATCAGCATCGGCTAACGGATCTTCGTACCAATAAAAGCCAAGCGCTTCGATTGCCTGACCAACCCGCAAGGCGGCGGGGTAGTCGTAGCTCCAGACCGAATCCAACATCAAGGTGTAGTCGTCTCCAACGGCCTTGCGTACAGCCTCACACACTTTGATATCATCTTGCCAGATTTGCGGCGGATGAATTTTGTAGGCGGCCATGTTCAGTGACTTGTAGTGTTGCGCTTCTTCGGCATACGCCTCTGGAGCAGCCAACACGGCTGAGCTGATGTAAGCCGGAATGCGATCACGATAAGAGCCGAGCAGTTGATGAATCGGCAAGCCGGCGATTTTTCCGGCGATGTCCCACAGCGCGACATCCATCGCACCAATGGCGCGTGCGGTTGTGGTGCGAACGCGCTTCCACATCGCTTTATAGAGACGCTCGCGGTCAAGTGGATTTTGATTGAGCAGAATCGGCTTGAGATACTTAATTAAGCTAGCGCCATCCATATCAGCGGGATAAAACGCCGACCCTAAAAAGGCGTGGCCGGTAATCCCTTGATCGGTGGTGATGGTGAGCAGGCCTAACTTACTGCCGCCCGAGAAACGACCCGTGTGCGCGCCGTAGCTGGTTGCGGGGATATCGTCCCAGCTAAACAAGGTGAGGGTGACGTCTTGAATTTTCATGTGTTGGCTCAAATTTTTTTCACAATACTTCACAGGTCGACCCGCGTCGAGGGCGATATTCACTCACCCTCGTCATATCCTGCGCGTACCTTTTACTCAATTTTAATATTCGCGTCTTTAACAACTTTGCCCCATTTAGCGACTTCGCTTTTGAGTAGCGCGCTAAATTCTTCAGGGGTACTGGCAACCACAGCTACGCCCGCATCAGTAAAGCGTTTGGTGATGTCGGGTTCGCGAAAGATTGCAGCGAGTTGACGGTTGATTTGAGCCACGACAGCTTTGGGTGTTGCTGCAGGCACTTGCATACCAAACCAGACGTTCACTTCAAAACCAGGGGCGCCGGTTTCAGCAACTGTTGGGATGCCAGGTAAAAGTGGCGAAGGTTTTAAGCCAGTGACCGCAATGGCTGTGACAGTGCCCGCTTTGATTTGCCCAAGAATGTTTGGGATATTGTCAAAGAGTACGTCGATTTCACCCGCCATGAGTGCTGCCACTGCGGGGGCGCTGCCTTTGTAGGGCACGTGCGTGAGTTTGATGCCAGTCATACTCATTAATAGTTCCATCGAGAGATGGTTTGACGAGCCAGAGCCGGTTGAGCCGTAGTTGAGTTTGCCTGGATTCTTTTTGGCATAGGCAATCAACTCATTGACGTCTTTAATACCAAGACCCTTGCGAGTCGCCAGTACGTTATTGGCAACACCGGCCAAAATCAGCGCTTGAAAATCATTCAGCGCATCGTAGGGAAGTTTGCTTCCGTACAGGGCCGGTAAGGCCGAGAAGGGTAGCGGCGTAACTAAAATCGTGTAGCCATCACCAGCCGACTTGGCCACGTAATTATTCCCGATGGTGGTATTGCCACCTGGCTTGTTTTCAACCACAACAGTTTGGTTCCAAAGCTTGGTGAGCTTTTCACTAGACATGCGTGCTAGTGAATCGTTGAACGCACCTGGTGGGTAGGGCACTACGATTTTGACTGAGCGCTCTGGAAATGTTTGCGCGTGTGTCGGCGCGATCATTGCAAGAGCAGCAATGAGAGGTGCAAAAAATTTTGCAACAGTTTTAAACATGATGCCTCCGGTTAATGAGAGAAGTTTTGTTGTAATTGTTAAGCGTCAATATGATGCAGCGGTAGCTCTTTGTCTTTCAAGATAAGTATGCAGTAGACGCGTCGTTGTAGCCCTAGAATTTCACTACATAGCCAGGTCCATCAATCAGCGGGTACTTGGCAAACAATGATTCATCAATCTCAAGCCCAATCCCAGGCTTGTCGAGCGGCTCAACGCAACCGTCTGCGCCAATCTCAAAGGTGGTGCCAAACATATCGCGCAAGGGATTAAAGTGCGACACGCAAGCCTCAAAGTAGCCTGAATTTTCAATGGCTGCCATAAAGTGAATGGTGGCAGCATGG
>JAIPCU010000214.1 GCA_021738045.1 Candidatus Methylopumilus sp.
AATCACCCGAAGCTGGCACCTGTGCCATTTTCCCCGGCAAGCTTGTTGCCGGACCAGCATGGTGTAACGCTTGGGTCAAAAAAGCTTAAGCGATTACCGAAAAAAAAAAGCTGCACTGCAGCGGTTTTTTTTTCATCATTTTGCGTGTCAGGCTAAATACTTCAATCGCCATCCGCCTCAACCCTTACTGGGCCACAACTCGGGCATCGGTACCCGCACCTTCGATATAAACTTTTTGGCCTACGCGAAAGTTACCGGTCGGCTGCGTGACAGTCACTAACACACCACTGCTGGTACGAACAAAAATTTGTTGACCTGCAACAGGCTTGTCATAATGTTTTTGAATTTCATTGCCACCCACAGCGCCACCCACCGCACCGAGAACCATCGCGACAGCTTTACCCGTGCCCGAGCCAATAAGAGCCCCAACCCCCAAACCGCCCAGCGCACCAATCACAGCCCCTACGCCAGTTTCGTGGTTATTCGCGATTTGTGTTGCCGTAATTTGTTGGATCACACCTGAGCGAATTTCGAGCGGAGCGGAAGGCGTCGTTGGCGCACAAGCGGTTAAACCTAAAGTGAATAAAATAGTGACTGTACCAGCGACGATTCTTTTAAACATTGAGGATCTCGATTAAAAAGGGAAGTTGCGTAATTGTACTTCCAAGTTATGATTCAGTTGAATGATTCAGAAACCGCATCTCAGGATCTGAATCGACTCGAAAGACCGCGATTGCAATACCATTGAGCCCTTATCCCTTCGACCAAAACGGCGAAGCTTCACGGAAATCATGATGAAAAAACACATTGCACTGCTTTGCCTGGCGCTCGCCAGTGCGACCACCTCGGCGCAGCAAGCCCCGGCAGCCACAACAACCACTGAAAAATTTGTCGGCCTGTGTACAAGCACAGCAGATGCAGCGGCTCAAAACTTTTGCCACGGCTACAGCCAAGGTGTCTACGAAACCTACCTCGTAACGCGTCACCCGCAAAAAGCCCCTGCCTTTGTCTGCGCGCAAACCTCGACCCTGACACGCCAACAACACATTGATAACTTTATCAAGTGGTCAGCTGCGCATCCACAGTTCAAGCAGGCCTCAGCCTCAGACACGATTTTGCGCTATTTGGGCGAGACGTTTCCTTGCAAACGCTAACGCGGTTGATAGCTTTGTACACAACGTCTGACTTCGTTACGTTTTAAGGATTGATGATGAAAAAAATCTTATTAGCTTTACCGGTTTGCGCAGCACTCACGCTTGGTGGCTGTTCTAACATGAGCAACACTCAACAACGGACACTCTCAGCGGGTGCGATTGGCGCCGCTGCAGGTGCGGGCATTGCGCTGATCGCCGATGGCAACCCCATTTGGGGCGCCTTAGGCGGAGCGGCCATTGGTGCCATCGGCACTTATGTTTACGACAAACACGAAAACGCGAAGTCTAACTAAGCACTCACGGTCTGAGCGGTCAACTACGCAAGCAGGCAGAGCGTAGTCGCCGCTAGATCAAGTCGCTGCCAAGTTGACAAATGTTTAAACTAGGCCATACCCACTCAAACGTTTACTTGTGATCGACGTTGGGTTGATTTTTCCAGCGGCGGTGCATCCACCACCACTGCTCTGGATGCCGCACAATTGCCAACTCAAGAGCCTGATTGAACGCGCGCGTGTTACGCGTGATTTCACTTCCGACATCATCATCTACGATTGGTGTGAGTGGGGGTAAAAACCGTAACACATGCGTGCCATCGGGTTCGCGCCAAGAGGCTGCCGGTACCACTGGCGCACCAGTCGCCAAAGCAATGAGGGCCATGCTTTTATAGGTGCCTGCGGCATAGCCAAAAAACTCAACCTCAATGCCTTCTGGCCGTCTGGCATATTGATCAAACGGAAAAACGATGACGTCGCCGCGTTCAAGCGTCTCAACAATCTCTTCAAGAGAGCCACGTCGCCCCACCACACCAAATCCTGCTTTTTTAAAGCGATTCGTCAGTAGATCACTCAGCCATTTGGGTTTGATCGGCCTTCGCAAAAAATGAATGTGTCCCTTCACCTGCGGAAAATGCTCGATTCCAGCAACTGTAGACACCTCAAAGTTGCCGAAGTGGCCCGTCAAAATCAAGACCCCTTTGCCTCGGGCATAAGCGTCCCACATGATAGATACGTCTTCAACTCTCACGACATCTTTTTTTTGCTGCGTGGACAAAAATCGAAATTGAAATAATTCTTTTAACAGCGTCAGCAAGTGCCCATAATGCGCCTGCGCCAGCAAGGTGATTTGCTGTTGACTCACTTGCGCGCCAAAAACACGATTGAGGTTTTCTAAAATCACCGACCGCCGGTAGGGTAACCAGCGGTATAAAAAGCGCCCACCCCGACTTGGCTCAATCACTTTAGGCACCCGCAAGGCCACAGCAGTGGCGGATAGCGGCGTATGCGTTAACGACAATTTGATCTCAGCGACTAAGTGCCTACCCATGACGATTTCAGCCGCGGCACTCACCACGACGCGCGGGGCCCCATAAGCGTCGCGCACCACTGAAAAATCCATGGCCGTGATCGTATTGAGTGCGGTCTCGCGCGGAAACAATTTCAGGCATGCTTCTTTGGCCGCAAAGCGCGCAGCCAGGCTGGCAATGCGCCCGGCGCCCTCACCCGCGTCAGTGAGTTCTTGAGCCGAAAATAATTTGTCGAGCTCACCGGGCATCGCGTCGACGAGACGCGCAATGCGCGCGATGTCGACCGTATCAACCGCACAGCCATCTGGCAGTGCTTCACCAAGAACCGCGGCTTGCGTCACGTTAGGCGATCGCACGTAACAATAAAGCAGCGTTCGTACCGGCAAAACCGCGGCATAACACGAGCACCACATCGCTGCGTGGCACACGTGTTTGCTTGAACACATTTAAACCCGCGCAAGACTCAGCGAGTGTTTCAAGGTTAGCGATACCCGGCACAACGTTGCGACGGCAAGCCTCGAGCCCCACGGCCGCGTCGAGTAGACCCGCCGACGAAAACAAGTGACCCACGGACCATTTAAACCCCGTCACGGGGGGCATCTCAGCCCCAAACACGCGAAGCAAGGCCGCGGTCTCTGAGGCATCCGATTGTTGCGTACCGTTACCATGCGCCACAATCATGCCAACATCAGCGGGCTTGAGTTGCGCATCGGCTAAGGCTAAGGCAATGGCACGGCTCAAGCCATCACCGTCAGAGCGAATACAAAACAAGCCCTCGCCCTCAGAGGCATCGCCACCGCCCAGGTACTCACCTAACACGGTTGCGCCACGCGCTTGCGCGGAGGCTTCGGTTTCAAGCACGAACGATGCCGCCCCCTCGCCCAGTAAACAACCGTCATGCCGCTGGTCAAAGGGTCGCAGACTATCTTTGCCAATCAAACCGACACGATCCAGATACAACAAGGTTTGCGGCTCAATTGGAGCATCATGACCCACCGCCACGACGCGCTGGGCATCACCCTCACGCAGCGCCCAAGCGCTTTCAATCACCGACAAAATACCACTTGAGGTGTGATTGGTAATACAACCATTTGGGCCCTTGAGTTGGTGGCGAATACTAATATGGCACAGCACATTATTGGGCAGCGACTTGAGCAGCCACATCGGATTGACCATATTCGCTAACTCACGACCAAACCCATTTAAATCACCTTTCGTCTCGGCCATTAGCGGGAAAAAATCATAGTTGACTTCGGCGGTACCCCCGCCCGAGCCCACATAACATCCCGTTTGATCTGCGTATTGTGCTGCCTCGGCTTCGGTCAGCGTTGCCTGCCACGCGGGCAAGCCCGCTTGCTCAATCGCTTGGGTGCCGGCATAAATGCCGAATACATCTGAGCGGCGGACAAGTTTGAGTAGTTTGCGGTCACCTAGCAACTTGCCGCCGTTGTAGTCGGGCACTTCAGCCGCAAGACCACCTCGAAACGGCTCGGCATTAAAACTGGCAATGGGCGCCAACGCTGAGCGCCCCGCTAATAAGGTGTCGACAATGCTGGCGGGGTCTGTGCCAGCGCCGCAAATCGCGCCCGTTCCGGTAATGACAATTCGGCTCATGGTGTTCACCGTCCTGAAGCGACAAGTGCCGCGGTATCTTCGGGATGCCGAAATGCCAGACAACTATTACTGCCCCCGAACCCTAGCGAGTTCGAAAGTGCCATCCCAATGCGCTGTGCGCGCGGTTGATCGCGAACAATATTGACATCACAATCAGGATCGACTTGTTGCAAATTCGCGTTCGGCGGCATCAAACCCTCGCGAATCGCTAACGCGCACAAGCCTGCCTCGACCGCCCCTGCCGCAGCGATCAAGTGACCCGTCACGCTTTTGGTTGAGCTCACCCCCACCGCGTCGACCCGACCTGCAAACACCGCCTTGACCGCAGCACACTCGCTGCGATCGTTCATCGGTGTGGAGGTGCCGTGCGCGTTTAAGTAATCGATATCGGCGTTCTGTGCACCAGCATCTGCAATCGCCCGACGCATCGATTGAATCGGGCCATCGCCTGAAGGGTGTGAATCAGTAATGCGATAAGACGACAGTGAATTACCGTCGCCCGCGAGTTCGGCATAAATCGTTGCACCGCGTTGCACGGCGGAAGTCCATTCTTCGAGCACTAAAAACCCAGCCCCCTCGCCCAACAAGAAACCGTTGCGGGTTAAATCAAACGGGCGACTGGCACGCTCAGGTTGATCATTGTCGGGTGAGACGGCTGACAGCAGGCAAAAGCCCGACAAACCAACCGGTGAAATCATCGAATCAAAGCCACCTGTCAACACCCGATCGGCTAAACCACGCCGAATCAGACGCATCGCAGTACCGATCGCCTGGCCACCTGAGGCACAAGCGGTATGTACCGTTGAAGCATAACCACGTATACCAAAACGACGCAGCAAGAGCGAGATACCTGCGGTCGACAAGCTACGGCTAAAAGCCATCACATCATTAGCAACCGGCTCAGCGAGTAGCGCACTTGCAACGAACTCACCATCAGGTGCCGCGGTGCGTTGTACAGCGGCGAGCTCGTTATGCGCGATGGTCATCATGCCAGCACCTACGACACAACCCCAACGTGCTGCGTCTTGTGCGGTCGGACGCACGCCCGCATCAGCAATCGCCTGATCTGCTGCGCCTAAGGCAAACCGGTGCGCACGGCTGGCGTACTTGAGTAACTTGCGATCGTCAATCGGTGGTA
>JAIPCU010000215.1 GCA_021738045.1 Candidatus Methylopumilus sp.
AAAAAGGCTGGGATACCCGCGCCACCGGCGCGCAGGCGTTCGGCCAAGGTACCTTGAGGTGTGAATTCAAGTTCAAGTTCGCCCGCCAAAAACTGGCGTTCAAACTCTTTGTTTTCGCCCACATACGAGGCGATCATCTTTTTAACCTGACGGGTTTGCAGCAGCATACCTAAGCCAAAACCATCGACGCCGGCGTTGTTACTGATGCAGGTCAGATTTTGAACGCCCAAGTCGCGCACCGCAGCGATCAGGGCCTCGGGGATACCACACAGACCAAAGCCACCCACGCCAAGGGTTTGCCCATCTTTAAGGATATCTTTCAGCGCCGCGGTGGCGCTGGGATAGAGCTTATTCATTCAACAGACTCCTGAGTATGCATGTTGCCGAAATGCCCGACAATCATAAAAACTTTTGAAATGAACGCTGCAAAGACAAAATTGACCGAACCGTCGCAGCGGAAAAAATCGATTGGTGCGCCAAAAATGTGAATTTTGTAGATTATCGACGATTTATCGGCTTTGCCAAAGCTTGCAATACCTCGGCGGGCCAAGGGTGCGACTTATTGAGTTCAAAATCCATCCAGACCATCACCGACTTGCCTTGCGCGCATAATTCAAGGCGATCAGGATAGACCACCGAAATATCAACAGCCTGCTCAAGGCTTGAGCGACCAATACTCACCACGCGGTGGCTGACCCGAACCGTTGCGGGGTAGGTAATCGATTTTTTAAAATCGCAGGCGCAGTGCACGACCACAGGCCCATAGCGCGTTGACTGGGGCGCCTGGCCCTCGTAGAACATCTTTAAACGCCCTTCTTCCATATAGCGGAAATAATTGCAATTATTCAGGTGTGCCAGGGCGTCGGCATCAGACCAACGCATCGGGATATCTAAATCGTAAATATCACCCACCATCAGGGTTTGGGGTTCAGAGCCTGCCACACACTTCTCCAAAAATCATGCCATGCACTGCAAAAGGCGCTGTTCACGAGTTTGCAAGGCCTGCGCCACGACAGCGTGCGCCCCTGTGCAATACAATCGCTGCAGCAAATAAACATCATACCTTTGAAGCAGGGAGACTCTTATGTCAGCACGCGAATCGATGGAATACGACGTTGTCGTGGTAGGTGGAGGTCCGGGCGGGTTAGCCACGGCGATTCGCCTCAAGCAACTCGCCGCAGAGCGCAGCCATGACATTTCGGTTTGCGTGCTTGAAAAAGGCAGCGAAATTGGTGCACACATTTTGTCGGGTGCTGTGATGGATCCGCAGGCAATGACCGAGTTGTTTCCTGACTGGAAAAACATGGGTGCCCCACTGGACACCCCGGTCACAGAAGACGAGTTTTTGTTTTTAAGCGAAACGGGTGCACGCAAAACCCCCGAATGGCTGTTGCCCGAGTGCTTTCAAAATCACGGCAACTACATCGTGAGTTTGGGCAAGGTTGCCCGCTGGATGGGCGAACAAGCCGAGGCGCTAGGTGTTGAAATATTTCCGGGCTTTGCCGCGGCCGAGGTTTTGTACAACGAGCAAGGTGCGGTGCGTGGCGTAGCCACCGGCGACATGGGTGTCGGGCGTGATGGCCAACCGACCGACCAGTATCAGCAAGGCATGGAGCTGCTGGCGAAGTACACCATTTTTGCCGAGGGCGCGCGTGGTCAGTTAGGCCGCGAGCTGATCAGCAAGTTCAAGCTTGACCAAGGCCGCGATCCACAAAGCTATGGTATTGGGATTAAAGAGCTCTGGGAGGTCGCCCCCGCCAAATCACGCCCCGGGGTCGTTGTTCACACTGCAGGCTGGCCGCTCGATTCAGATACCTATGGCGGGTCATTTTTGTATCACCTGAACGATAACCTCGTGGCGGTCGGCATGGTGGTAGGTCTGGATTACGCCAACCCCTGGATTTCACCGTTCGAAGAGTTTCAGCGTTATAAAACGCACCCATCTATTCGCGGCACCTTTGAAGGCGGCAAGCGCATCGCCTACGGCGCGCGTGCGATCACCGCGGGTGGCTTGCTGTCGTTACCTAAATTAGTATTTCCAGGCGGCGCCTTAGTGGGCTGTGAGGCGGGATTCTTGAACGCCTCACGCATCAAGGGCAGTCATGCTGCAATCAAATCGGGCATGATGGCCGCTGATGCTGCGTTTGATGCCTTAGTGGCCGAGCGCAGTGCTGATGAGTTACCGGCCTACCCTGCTGCGTTTGAAGCCTCATGGTTGCATACTGAGCTGAACAAAGCTCGCAACTTCAAGCAGTGGTTCAAAAAAGGCCGCACCGTCGGCACCTTGATGACAGGTATCGAGCAATTTGTGCTCAAGGGCAACATCCCCTGGACGATCCACCGCACCAAGGCCGATCACGCTTGTCTGCAGCCCGCTGACCAGTGCCCCAAAATTGAATATCCAAAACCTGACGGTGTCTTAACCTTTGATCGCTTGAGTTCGGTGTTTATTTCAAACACCAATCACGAAGAAAATCAGCCGATTCACTTAACACTGAAAGATGCTTCGGTACCGGTCAGCATTAACTTGGCTAAGTACGGTGGCCCTGAGGCGCGCTATTGCCCAGCCGGCGTCTACGAATACGTCAAAGATGACAACGGCAGCGATCGCTTGCAGATCAATGCCCAAAACTGCGTGCATTGCAAAACCTGCGACATCAAAGACCCGACACAAAATATCGTTTGGGTCACACCGCAAGGGGGTGAAGGGCCCGTTTACAACGCGATGTAAGAAGCCGCGTGAAACCCGAAAACAAGGGCATGTTGCTGGGGCTCATCGGCGTCACCCTATTTGGGCTGACGCTGCCAGCGACACGCATGGCGCTCGAGTCTTTTCATCCTATTTTTATTGCAACTGGTCGCGCACTGCTGGCGACCGTGTTGGCTGTGATTTATCTGGTTGCTGGTAAACATCGACGTCCAACACTGCACGAATTCAAATATCTGTTGCTAGTCGTGATGGGTGTCGCAATTGGCTTTCCGGTGTTCACCGCTTTAGCCATGCACCAGGTTGACGCCTCGCATGGCGGCGTCATGCTCGGCATCATGCCCTTAACTGTTGCGGCCTGTGCCGCATGGCTCTTTAAAGAACGCCCCTCAATCGGGTTTTGGCTGATGGCCGCGCTGGGCAGCACCTTAGTGATTATCTTTTCACTCATGCGCGGGAATGGTAGTTTGCATTGGGCTGATCTCTCGCTGCTGCTCGCCGTGCTAACCGGATCCATCTCGTACGCAGCCGGGGGCTATTTAGCAAGGTCTCTTGGTGGCCTACAAGTGATCTCGTGGACGTTAGTGCTTGCGACACCGTTTTTAGTTTTGCCCGCAATCTGGTTTGCACCCAGCACGTGGCAAGCCACCAACACGGCGTGGCTTGGCTTTTTGTATGTTGCCCTGTTTAGCCAATACTTAGCGTTTTTGCCTTGGTTCAAAGGTTTGTCGCTAGGCGGGATCGCCCGAGTTGGTCAAGCGCAACTGCTTCAACCGTTCGTGACGATTATCGCCTCAGCTTGGCTCTTGGGCGAGGTCGTTGATTGGGTAACCTGGGCCTTTGCCATCGCGGTGTTTGCGGTTGTCGCGCTGGGTCGTGTGCTCGGGGCTAAGCGTTAACGTGTGAAACGTCTATCGGCTTGCGCCGAAAGCCTCGGGCTTTCGCCCGAAGAGGCTGAGAAGACATACGTCCTCAGCTGCAAAATACGTCATAAGTACGCTATGCTTAAATCACTTTCAATAGCCTTCTATCAACAAACTTCTTGAGTCTCAACATGTCCACGCGTCCACAAGCAGTCCCTACCACGCAAATCGACAACGATCGTGTCATCGTGACTGAATGGCGCTTTGCGCCCGGCGCCGAAACAGGCTGGCATACCCATGGCCACGACTATGTGGTGGTGCCGACCATCACTGGACTGTTGCACCTTGAGACACCCGAGGGCTTAAAAGAGTTTCCGTTAGTCGCTGGCAAGTCATACACCCGTGGCGCGGGGGTCAATCACAATGTGATCAACGCTAGTGCCCACGAAGTTGCTTTCATTGAAATCGAAATCCGTTAATACAAAAAAGGACGAGACACATCATGCTAGATCCACAAGCCAAAGCCTTGATTGATTTAATGATCGAAAAAGGGATTCCGCCCGTGCACACACTCACCGCAACGCAGGCACGCGAAGCCTACGTACAGCGGCGTTTTTTTAGCCAACCCGAGGCACCTGAAGTCGCCTCAAGCGTTGACACCGACATCCCAGGCTCCGCTGGCAAGATTACCGTGCGCGGCTATCGCCCCAAAGGCAGTGTCCCCTCAGCTGTACTACCAGCACTTGTTTATTACCATGGTGGCGGCCATGTGATTGGCGATATCGACACACATGATGTGCTGTGCCGTACGCTTTCAAATTTGGCCCACTGCGCCGTGTTTTCAGTCAACTATCGCCTCGCGCCTGAAAATGTGTTTCCGGCAGCGTCTGACGACTGTGTGGCAGCCACCAAGTGGGTGCATGCCAATGCCGCCGCACTCAAGGTTGACCCTGAGCGTATCGCCGTTGGCGGTGACAGTGCCGGCGGCCATTTAGCCGCGGTCGTCGCACTGTCACTCAAAGCAGACAACAGCTTTAAGCCCGTCTTGCAATTATTGATTTACCCCGTCACTGACCCTAGTTCAGAACGTGAATCGATGCGCACCAATGGCCAAGGCTATATGCTGACCAGAGAATCAATGGCTTATTACTACGGCGCATACATGCCTGAAAAATGGATGCGCAATGATTGGCGCGGTGCGCCGATGCTGGCCAAAGACCACACTGGTTTAGCGCCTGCCTTCGTCATGACCGCGGGCTTTGATCCGCTACGCGACGAGGGTGCCGACTACGCCGATAAGTTAACGATGGCAGGCGTCCCCACTCAGTACGTCTGCTTCGAGCGCCAGATCCATGGCTTTATCACCATGGGGCGCATCATCGAGGAAGCCAACACCGCCGCCGAGCTTTGCGCGGCGGCGCTGCGGGCTAATTTTAAATAGTCATCTCACGGTACCTGCCGCTAGATTCAACTCGTTCTCAGAGGCGGCGCGCTAAATCTAGGTAGTTCTCACGCGAGATCAAACACTCGCAACTCAAACACCCAAAGCCGGCAGGGCACCACACTCACTGTGGTTGCGCCC
>JAIPCU010000018.1 GCA_021738045.1 Candidatus Methylopumilus sp.
GCTCAAGGTCTATCAGCTGTGCGCGCGTACTCTCAAGTTGGGTGCGCGCGACCGCCACGTCAGCCTGACCTGAAATGCCTGCGTTATAACGATTTTGAGTGAGCTTCAACGCGCGCTCGTAAGACGTGACCGTTGCTTGCAGCAAGCGCTTTTGCTCGTCTAGCACTCGTACCTGCAAGTAACTCAGCCCCATCGCGGTTTGCGCGGTCAACCGCGCGCCAGTCACCTCTGCTGCAAGGGCTAACTCTGTTGCATCGGTCGATTCAATATTTCGACGCACGCTTCCCCAGATATCAATTTGCCAGCTCGCCAACGCATTGGCGTTGTAGGTGCTGATCGACGTACTGCTCACCACGCCGCCGGGGCCTGTGGCAGACCCCCCAGCGCGGGTGGCTCCACCGGTCGCCGATAGGGTGGGCAGTAGCGGCGCGCGCGAACCCTGCGTCAAGGCCACCGCCTGTCTAAACCGTGCCTCAGCCTGAGCGATATTCTGATTGGCGAGGTTGAGTTCTTGCATCAATTGATTGAGCGTGACGTCGCTGTACATCAGCCACCAGGCGCCGCTGGGCACCTCGGCCAGTTGCGGCTGCGCCGGCTTCCAGCCCGGCGTTTCTTTAAATTGCACCCCAACGTCAATCTTGGGTCGCACATAATCCGGGCCCACCATGCACGACGTGAGAAGGCTCAGCGCGCCAAGCAGTAACGCGGCGCGCACGCTGCGCACCACATACTTAAACCCGACAATACCAGAGCAGTCAATCATGTTTCAGCGCCATTAGGCAACACTACAGGTTTTGAACCGGGCCATGGCTTGGTTAACAACCATAGCCGAAAGCGATCAAGGTACAAGTAAACCACAGGCGTGGTGTACAGCGTCAGTAACTGACTCACCAGCAGACCCCCTAAAATCGTGATCCCGAGGGGCTGGCGCATTTCAACTCCGGCGCCCGAAGCAAATACCAAGGGCATGGCGCCAAAAATTGCCGCGCACGTGGTCATCATAATTGGTCTAAAGCGTGTCATACAGGCTTGATGAATGGCCTCTTTGGGCGACAAGCCTAGCTTACGCTGCGCCTCAATGGCAAAATCCACCATCATGATCGCGTTCTTTTTCACAATCCCAATCAGCAAAAACACACCAATCAGGGCGATCAAGGTGAACTCGGTTTTCATCAACAATAAGGCCAATAAGGCCCCAATCCCAGCCGAGGGTAGCGTCGACAAAATTGTTAACGGATGGATCGTGCTCTCGTAGAGAATGCCCAACACGATGTACATGGTGACCAATGCCCCAAGAATCAGCCAGGGTTGATTGGCCAGCGCACTCTGCAAGGCCTTTGCCGTCCCCTGGAAACCAGCTTGAATTTTTTCGCTCGGCAGATTAATGCCGGCAATCGCCTGGTCAATCGCGGCATTCGCTTGGCCGAGCGAGACCCCAGGCGCCACATCAAACGAAATCGTATCAGCCGCCGACAAGCCCTGATGTCGGACACTTAACGGGGCGTTGTTCACCTCAAATTTTGCCACCGCCATCAACGGGACGCGCTGACCTGTTTGACTCAATACATATACATCACGCAATGACTCTGGGTCTTGAGCGTGACGCGGGCCAACCCCCATCACAACTCGGTACTGATTGCGCTCACCGTACATCACCGAAATTTGCCTTTGACTGAAAGAATTGTTCAACACGGCAGAAATAGTCGCCATCGGCACGCCCAGCCGCTGCGCAGCATCACGATCAATCTGTAACGAGACTTGTCGACCGCGATCTTCAACGTCGGTATCCACATCGATCAACTCGGGTAAGCCTGCAAGCGCTCGTTGCACCTTTGGCATCCATTCTTTCAAGTCCTCAAGCTCGTTGGCCATGAGCGTATATTGAAACGCTGAACTGCTTTGTCGGCCGCCGATTCTAATGTCCTGTTGTGCCATCAAAAATAAACGCGCGCCCGGAATCCCCGCGAGCTGAGGCCGCAGCCGCGTGATCACATCCCTGACTGAAATTTTTCGCTCAGCGAAGGGCTTAAGCTGCACGGCTAAAAAGCTAGTATTGCTGCCGCCTCGCCCACTGGCGTAAGCCGTCACAGTGCTGATTGCTGGGTCGCGCAACAGCACCTGTCTAAAACGATCAAGCTTAGGCTTCATCGATTCAAACGAGGTACCGTCATCTGTTGAAAAAAACCCCAGCATCATTCCGGTATCTTGCTGTGGAAAAAAACCTTTTGGCACGACGCCGTACAAATAAAAATTCAAGCCAACCGTCGCCGCTAACAGCAACATCATCAAACGACCGTGACGCAAGGCCCAATGTAATGACCGCCCATAACCATTCACGGTCGCGTCAACAATCGCTTGAAAACCGCGCGAAAAAATATTGGGCCGACCGGTTGCGACTCGATCTTTGACGGGGCGTTTGAGCAAGTGTGCTGCCATCATCGGCGTCAGCGTCAGCGACACCAACATTGAAATTAATATTGCAGCCGACAAGGTCACCGCAAATTCACGAAATAAGCGGCCCGGCAAACCGCCCATCAGCAAGATCGGAATAAATACCGCAATGAGCGAGATGCTCATCGACAACACGGTAAAGCCAACTTCACGGGTACCGCGTAACGCCGCCCTCTGGATCGACTCACCCCGTTCAACGTGACGCATAATGTTTTCAACCACAACGATCGCGTCATCCACCACAAACCCCGTCGCCACAATCAACGCCATGAGCGACATCGTGTTTAAAGAGTAGTCACACAGGTACATCACGCCAAATGTGCCGATCAAAGACACAGGCACTGCAACCGTCGGGATAAAGGCAGCACGCAAATTACGTAAGAACACCAGTACCACCATCATCACCAAACCAATGGCAATGACTAGTGTCTTTTCGGCCTCGTGCACAGACGCCCGAATACTGGGAGTGCGATCTTGCGCCACCGACACAGTCACATCTGCGGGCAGCATGGCTCGCAACACCGGCAAATCGGCCCGAATTTGATCAACCGTCTTGATGATGTTGGCTTTAGCCTGACTTCGCACCGGCACCAAGATGGCCTGCTTGGTATTGAAGTAGCCAATATTGAATGTATCCTCAACCGAATCTTCGACCCGAGCAATGTCTGACAAGCGCACTGGCGCGCCATTGCGCCAAGCGACGATCAGCGGCCGGTAATCTGCAGCCTTCCAGAGTTGATCGTTGGCCATAATCTGCCAACGATAGGTGTCGTTTTCAAGCGCACCTTTGGGTCGGGTAGAGTTTGCCGCGGCGATGGCGATTCGAACAGCTTCAAGTGACACACCAGCCTGCGCCAACGCGTCAGGGTCGAGGTCGATACGCACTGCCGGCAAAGAACTTCCGCCAATTTGCACCTCGCCCACACCTTCGACCTGAGACAACTTTTGTTGCACGATCGTCGAGGCAATGTCATACAACTGCCCCTGCGACAAAGAGTCGGACGTCAAGGCAAGCGTGATAATTGGTGCAGACGAGGGGTTGGCTTTATTGTAAGACGGGTTGCTGCGCAAGCCGCTTGGCATCATTGCTCGGGCCGCATTGATTGCGCCCTGCACATCCGTAGCCGCACTATTGATATCGCGACTCAAATCGAACTGTAACGTGATGCGAGTCTGACCCGTCGTGCTGCGCGACGTCATTTCAGACACGCCCGCAATCGTACCGAGCGAACGCTCAAGCGGCGTTGCCACTGTCGCTGCCATCACTTCAGGGCTTGCACCGGGCATTTGCGCTCGCACGCCAATCACCGGAAACTCAATCTGCGGTAACGGTGCAATCGGCAGCAGACTATGCGCGAGCCAACCTGCCAGGACCACACCCAGCCAAATCAATATCGTGGCAACTGGGCGGACGATAAAGGGGCCAGACAGACTCATGACACAGGATCGCTTGTGCTTGTCGTGGTGCGACGGCCCACAAACATTCGATCAAAGAATAAATAAATCACTGGTGTCGTAAACAAGGTCAACACTTGGCTCACGAGCAGACCGCCCACCATCACCAAGCCAAGCGGCTGCCGAAGTTCGGCGCCCGTCCCGGTTGAGAGCATTAAGGGCACGGCGCCAAATAAGGCCGCAAGCGTTGTCATCAAAATTGGGCGAAACCGCAAGAGCGCCGCCTGTTGAATCGCCTCGCGAGCTGACATCTTGTGCTTGCGCTCAGCTTCAAGTGCAAAGTCGATCATCATGATTGCATTTTTTTTCACAATCCCGATCAACAGAATGATGCCGATAATTCCAATCATATCCAGATCGCGCCCAGTGAGCGTCAACGCCAACAACGCACCAATCGCGGCCGACGGCAAGGTCGACAGAATCGTAACCGGATGAATAAAGCTTTCATACAACACACCGAGCACGATATACATCGTGATCACAGCAGCCAAAATCAAAAATAGCGTACTCGAGAGCGAGGCCTCAAACGCGCGCGCAGCCCCTTGAAATCGGGCCTGAATACCCAAAGGCATCCCAATCGCCTGTTGAGACTGAGCGACTGCGGCCACCGCGTCAGACAACGAGGCGCCGGGCGCCAAATTAAAAGAGACTGTCACTGATGGAAACTGATCGAGTCGATTTAACACCAGCGCAGAACGCCCTTCGGTCACGGTGACTAAATTAGTCAAGGCGATAGGTTTGCCGTCGGTCGTTTTGACATAAATTGACCCAATCGCTGACGGATCGCGACGAAACTGCGGTGCCGTCTCGAGCACGACACGGTACTGATTAGACTGGGTAAAAATCGTCGAAATTTGGCGCTGTCCAAACGCATCGTATAGCGCGTCATCGATCGCCGCCGTCGACACACCCACGCGCGCAGCCGCGTCGCGATCAATCTGAATAAAGGTATTAAGCCCCTCGTTCTGCATATCATCAATGACATCGGCGAGTGGCTCACGCTGACGCAGGTTCTCGACCAGTAAGGGCACCCACTGCGCGAGCAATGCTGGGTCAGCGCTTTCAAGGGTCAGTTGATATTGGGTCCGGCTAACGCGATCTTCGACGGTTAAATCCTGGATCGGCTGCAGATAAAACTGCAAGCCATTGACGACGCTCAAGCGGTCTTGCAAGCGCTGAATGATCACAGATGCCTGATCATTTCTCAGATGATGTGCACGCAAAGCCACTTGCAACCGACCTGTGTTTACCGTTTCATTCACCGCATCAACACCCACAAACGACGCCACTGTCGCGACATCAGGGTCTTCTAGGATCACTTTGACGGCCTCTTGCTGCCGCTGCGCCATTGTCGTAAATGCAATATTTTGTGGCGCTTGCGTCACAATTTGGATCAGCCCAGTATCCTGCGCCGGGAAAAAGCCTTTTGGGATTGCCAGATACAGAAGCGCTGTCAATAGAAACGTGCCAAGCGCAACAAATAACGTGAGCGTCTGGTGATTGAGCACGATCTGCAACAAGCGACCATAGCCTGCAATCAATTGGTCAATTTTCTGACTGAGATAACGCGCTAAAGGGCCGCCACTTTGATGATCTCCGACGCGCAACAGGCGCGCGCACATCATCGGCGTGAGGGTCAGCGAGATAAGAAGTGATAGCAAAATGGCCACCGCAAGCGTGACAGCAAACTCTCTGAAGAGTCGACCCACCACCTCAGTCATAAAGAGCAAAGGTATCAGCACTGCAATCAGGGACACCGTCAAGGACACAAGCGTAAAACCAATTTGCGAGGCACCTTTTAGCGCAGCTTGCAGGGGCGTGTCGCCGCGTTCGAGGTAGCGGGCGATATTTTCGATCATCACAATCGCATCATCAACCACAAAACCAGTTGCAATCGTCAGTGCCATTAAGGTCAGGTTATTAATGCTAAAACCAATCAAGTACATGACACCAAACGTACCCACCAACGATAGTGGCACCACGATGCTGGGGATCAAGGTGGCAGTGAAGGTTCGTAAAAATACAAAGGTCACCAAAACCACCAAGCCAATCGCAAGCAAAAGCTCAGTCTGCACGTCACGCACGGATTCGCGAATCGTCTGGGTTCGATCCGACATGACCTTGATATCAAGATTAGCTGGCAACGCCACGCGTAATTGCGGCAAGAGTTTTTGTATGCGATCAACCACCTCGATCACATTTGCACCGGGTTGACGCTGTACGTTGAGTAAGATTGCGGGCTCGGTATCGGCCCAGGCCGCAAGACGCGCATCTTCAGCCTCGTATACAGCAGTGGCAACATCCGAGAGTCGCAACGGTGCGCCATTGTTATAAGACACCACCAAGTTCATATACTCAAGAGGTGTTTTGAGCTGATCATTGGCGTTGATCGTGGTCGATCGCACCACACCGTCAAGCGTGCCTTTAGGCTGATTTACGTTGGCGCCAATAACCGCCGTTCGTACATCAGCCAGCGTCAAACCGTAAGCGGCCAGCGCCTGAGGATTTGCCTGGATACGCATGGAAGGCCTCTGCCCACCCGCCACAGTCACCAGACCAACGCCCGCCACCTGAGAAATCTTTTGCGCCATGCGGGTATCAACTAAATCCCGTATTTGAGGTAAAGGTACCGTGGGCGACGTCACCGCTAGCGTCAATACTGCGGCATCGGCGGGGTTGACCTTGTTGTAGACAGGCGGGGCCGGCAAATCACGCGGCAATAAACTGCTTGCAGCGTTGATCGCAGCCTGCACCTGCTGTTCGGCCACATCAAGTGGCAACGACAACGCAAACTGCAACGTAATGACTGAGGTGCCAGCGGCACTGCTAGACGACATCTGCCGCAAGCCTGGCATCTGTCCAAACTGCCGCTCAAGCGGCGAGGTGACGAGCGCAGCCATCACATCGGGGCTAGCACCTGGGTAGTAAGTTGTCGATTGAATGGTGGGATAGTCGACTTCGGGGAGTGACGAGACTGGCAACCAACGATAGGCAATCAGCCCAGACAGAAACAACGCCACCATCGCCAGTGTTGTGGCAACGGGCCGAACGATAAACGGCCGAGACAGGTTCACGGCCGAGGCGGGGCCGCGGGGGTGCCGGGCTGTCCAGCAGGTTGAGCCGCTGGAGCGCTTGCAGGTGCACGCCCGCCCGCGCCAGGCGCACGGCTACCCGCAGCCTCAGAGCCACTCATGACGCGCGCCTTTGCACCCGCGCGCAAACGATCTGTGCCTTCAAGCACAACTCGTTCACCGACTTGAACACCCTCGAGGATCGCCACACGATCGCCACTACGCGCACCTGTTTTTACCTGTCTGACCGCGACGGTATCGTCTGGCAAAATCACATACACAAAAGCACCTTGGTTGCCTTGCTGCAATGCCCCCGACGGAATGGTTAACGCGTCTTTCACAGTGTTGACTTTCATGCGCACATTCACAAACTGATTTGGAAACAACGCATCAGCTTCGTTACTAAAGCGTGCCTTGAGCTTGACTGTGCCTGTTGTCACATCGATTTGGTTATCAATCGTCATCAACTCGCCCTGGGCCAGCTGCACTTGATCGGAGCGATCGTAGGCCTGCACTGTCAGAGTTTGCCCCGCAAGCAAAGGTCCGCGCACGGCAGGCAAATCGTTTTCGGCAAGAGTAAACAACACGGTAATCGGCTGAGTCTGCGTGATCACCACCAAACCCAGCGGGTCATTGGCATTGATCAGATTACCCGCATCGATACGCCGCAGTCCAAGACGCCCCGCAATTGGTGCGGTAATGCGGGTGTAATCAAGCTGCAGTCGTGCACTGTTCACAGCAGCCTGGTCGCTTTTGAGCTGTCCTTCAAACTTACTCACCAGCGCCAGTTGAGTATCAAGCATCTGGGGTGCAATCGAATCTTGTTTGCGCAAGGTTTGATAGCGTTGTAAATCACGCTTGGCGTTTTGGTATTGAGATTCGTTTTGTTGTTGCTGACCAAGTGCCTGCTCGAGGGCTACCTCAAACGAGCGAGGGTCGATTCGGGCGAGCAACTGATCGTCTTTGACCTGCTCGCCTTCTTTGAACAAGACTTCGATTAATTCACCTTGCACGCGGCTGCGCACCGTGACCGTATTAAACGCCGTGACGGTCCCGAGACCGCGTAAATAAATATCCAAGTCTTGCACGCGGGCAACGTCTGCCTTGACCGGCACAGACGGCACAAAACCAGCGGGCGGCCCCTTCTTTGCAGGCGTCGGGGCGCGAGGGACAAACCACCAAGCTGCGAGCGCCACCAACACCACACAGACAATCCATACAAGGGGAGACCGCACGAAAGAGTGCGTCGACGAACGTTCAACCATTAGCGTTTCCAAGCGACCCTACAGGGCGCAAAGGGTCATTTTGAAGGCAACATCTTGTGCCACAGCTTGCGGTCGCTGATCACCTTGCTGCGCCGAGTAACGAATCCAGACCATATACTTATTGGCACTGATCTCAGGAAACACACCAGCAGTGTCATCGACCCAGACACGCAGAAGCTGATAGGTTTTACCTGCCAACATTTGCTGATAGGCCCCCTGGGGTGCGACAGCTTTCACTGCCTCACCCGATTCGCGCAACAGTCGTAAGACGATTGCAATGCCGATGTGGACTGGCATCAAGCTTGAAATCCAGCGTTGTAAATCAGCCTGACGTTTGGCATCAGGCAAGCTTTGCCACGCATGAAATGAAGGCATGTCAACCTGTGTGCCCCCACCGGGAACAACCAAACGCCCGCGCAAACTAGTGAGCCATTCATTTTCGCGCAGCGACTGCCCAGTACGGCCACTCGCATTGAGATTAGCGGCAGCTTTCTCAATTTCTACCAGCATACTTGTCAGGGTTTTTGTGTCGACGCCAGGGTGATCTTTTAAGCCAACGAGCACCATACGTTGGCGCTCGAGGTCTTGTAAAACGCTACCTTTAATGTCGGTGCGCTCGGTGGCATCCAGCAGGTCAAACAATGCAGAGAGCGCAACCTGGTGCTGCCGAGCATCGCTTAAACCAGCAAAAAACAACATTCGATCAAACAACGACTCAAGGCGCAGCAGCGCCCGAACACGTTCATTGAAAGGATATTCGAACAAAGTCACAATATTTGCATGTATTTGGCTAGGCAGTCGGCAAATTAGGATGCGCGATTTGACGCAAGTTTCGCTAGGTTACACCAGCCTTGGTGCAACACCAATACTTGTTTTTCTAGAGCGGCCATCGAAACCGCCTTTGAATTGTCAATCACGTCGTCGGCCACCGCTAATCGCTGCTCGCGTGTTGCCTGCGCCGCCAAAATATTATGGATGGTCGCAAGTTCGATGCCGTTACGGGCCTGCACCCGCTGAATTTGGGTGTCTTGATCGCAATCCACCACGCACAGGCGATCAATTTGCTGACGCCAGCGACCTGACTCAACCAGCAAAGGCACCACAAATACAAGATATAGCCCCAGCGCAAGCTCAGCCTCTTGGCGCACAGTCTGGCCAATCAACGGATGCAAAATCGCCTCAAGCTCAACCCGCTTGGCAGGGTCAGTGAACACTAGCTCTCGCATGCGGGCTCGATGCAGAGCGCCAGAGGGCTCAATCACGTCTGCACCAAAGGCTTGTCGTATCGGGTCGATGGCTTGTCCGGCTGGCGCCGTCAGACTGTGGGCAATCAGATCGGTGTCAATCACCGACGCGCCCCAGCCAGCAAGTAAGTTGGCCACCTGCGTTTTGCCCGAACCAATGCCTCCGGTCAGGCCCACTTTAAACTTCGATGTCTGCATATTTACCTTACGAGCAGGCTTGTCAGGGCCCCAAATGAAAGACATGACAAGCTATTTTGCGTACAAAATAGCACGAGGATGGCGCCCATTGCCAAATAAGGGCCAAACGCCATGGCCTCGAACCGCTTCAGGCGCCCGCTCGCCCGCCCAATTAACGCGGCCACGCAGGCCGCCAACGATGCCACCAATAACGCCCAAGTCAGGGCCTCGACACCTAGCCAGGCGCCGTTTGCAGCAGCCAGTTTTAAATCCCCAAAGCCGATGCCATCGCGGCCACTGCAGCCCCGAAACGCGGCCCAAATTACCCAGAGCAGTCCATATCCTGCCGCGGCACCCGCCACGGCGTCGTTTAGCTCGACCCACCCGCCTGACCAGTGAAACAGCAAGCCCGCCCACAATAGTGGAAGAGTCAGCATGTCAGGCAAAAGACGGGTCTGCGCATCAATCCGCGCCAATACCTGTAGCGTCGCGCAGTAACTCGCGGCCATCCAGGCCTGCCAACTGATACCCCAGTTCAGCACTGCGAGCACGTCGCAAAGGCACAAACCTGCGATTAGCAACCTATCTAAGTAATTTTTTGCCCCTTGCCGGTGCGTGCTCAAGCTTGCTGTTAGCGAATCGGTCACCACACCATGCACCGTGAAGCGCTCAGACAACTCGCGCGCCACAGGCACCAAGATCAACGCACTGAGCCCCCCGAGAGGCAGTCCAACCACCAAAGCACTAAACATTCTTTCAAACATAGCAGTTTGCTGCGAAGTTACTGTGCATGGACTGTGCCAAATGCGTAGAATGCATAGAATCCTTGAAGTCTCTTGAATTAGGAAGTCTCGATTATGTTTCGAAGCACAGGGCGCCTCGCCCCGCACGCATTAAAATTTCGGCCTCACCTGCTCGCTTTGTTAGCGGTCGGGCTAACAGGCTGTGCACAAATGCAGCAGGCGGGCTACTACAACCCTCCCCCAGCCAGCACAACGACTGACGCGATCGCCCAAGGCGAAGGCATCTATAACAACCAAACATTGCGCGCACCAAGCCAGATTCAAATTAGTCTGCAGCAGCCAGGCACCGCGCCCCGAACCGCGGCAACATCAACAGTGGCCCCAAGCGCGATCGCAGCAAATCCGCGCGCAGCGGCACCCGGGCAAGTCGCGGGTACCAACGTGACCTCGGGTGCACCTACCACCGCCCCGACCTATGACAGCAGCAAGGCTCCCGTTGATGCCCCTCCCTCAAACGCAGGCTCAACCGCTGATTCAAGCTCGAGCGCTGCTGCAGCACCAGCCGAAAGCCTGCAAGCCACTCTGATCCCCGAACCTCAAAGCTTTGCCGGCACCTTGCCTTGCTTTCATCCCGAAATGAAATGTTCAGCACAGCGCGTGACCATCACACTGGCGCCCAATGGCCGGTGGCGCGCACGCGCAACCTACCTAGAGCAAAGCAGCAAGAACAGTGCCGTGCAAACCGATCAGGGCTGCTGGCGAGCATCGGCTCAAGCCGTCCCTCGCGTGGTGCTGCTAAACAACCAAGGTAATGTGCGCGCCGAGCTTGCAATGACCTCGGGCAATATGCTGCGACTCATTTCAATGAACGGCGGCACAGCGAACCTCACCTACAATCTTTCGCGTCAGCCTGATCTTGATCCAATCGATGAATTGAAAGGTAAGCCAGCACCAAACTGCCCGTAAGCTCTGCCCAGTGCAACAACTGGCTGGCGCAGCAGCAAGACCTAATCGACCTTATCTGGAATCCAGCCAAGGTCATTCGTTTGACCAACACCCGGTTCGGGCAAGTTCGGTGGCTCGGGACTAATGCAAACTGTGCGGGCTAACTGCACGGCGTTGCGCACCCCCATTTTGTGAAAGATGCGAGCACGATGCGCCTCAACAGTGCGCATTGAGATGCCTAGTTCGCTTGCGATCAACTTGTTAGACTTGCCCTCGGCGACAGGATGAATGACATCACGCTCACGCGCCGTCAGCGCTTTCCAGCCACTGTCTGCCCTGTTTTCTGAAAATTTCATACTGCCTCCGTGTCAACACGAAGCGCAGTCTGTCACGATTGAGCAAGCACGGATAGCTGTCAAATCTGACAGGCGGATTAACCCTAGGTTATGACAGCAATGCTCAGACTTCGAGATTATCAATCAAGCGGGTTGCGCCTAATTTAGCCGCAGCCAACACGACTAACGGCTCAGCCGCCGCAAGGTCTTGCGGCGTTGGCTTATTGAGATCGCGCTGGCGACGAACAGCAATATAGTCAACTTGCCATCCGCGACTCTGCAGTGTGTTGGCAGCTTCGTTGCCAAGCTTGTTAGTATCGAGTTCACCTGCCCTTAGTCTTTGTTGCACAAGCTGCAAAGCAGCATAGAGCTGCGGTGCCTCAGCACGCTCGTGCGGCTGCAAATAGACGTTACGCGACGACAGGGCCAAACCATCTTCAGCCCGCACTGTTTCGTGCGCCAAAATCTCGACGGGCAACTGAAACTGGCGACACATATTGCGTATCACCATGAGTTGTTGGTAATCCTTTTTGCCAAACACCGCGACGCCTGGCTGCACACAAGAAAAAAGCTTTAACACCACCGTACTGACACCACCAAAAAATCCAGGACGATGTTCACCTTCAAGAATATCACCCAGCTCTTGAGGGGGTTGCACACGATAATTTTGCGGTTCGGGGTAAAGCTCGCGCTCATCTGGTGCAAACAAGCAATAGACATCGCGATCACGTTGCAGCTTTTTAATATCGTCTTGCAGCGTGCGTGGATATCTTTCAAAATCTTCGCCCGGGGCAAACTGCAAGCGATTCACAAAAATACTTGCCACGACTGGGTCGCCGTGCTGTCGCGCGAGCTTCATTAATGCCAAATGACCCTCGTGCAAGTTACCCATCGTGGGCACAAACGCCACACGCAACTGCCCGCGCAACTGGTCACGCAATTCTTGGATGGTATGAACAACCTTCAATTCTTTGTCTCCGTGTCTCGGCCAAGCGCGATCTACACAGTCGCGCTGGTATAGGCCAAACGCACATAAATCGGGGCGTAGGGTTCAGCTTGAGTGATTTCTAGTAAGGTTTCACGCGCTAACTCGAGCAATGCTAAAAAATGCACCACCACCACAGCGATCGGTGCACCCTCAGCAATCCGCTCCATGAAAAGCTGGCCAAACTCAATAAAGCGCACACCATTTAAGCGCCGCAGAATGTGCGTCATATGATCACGCACTGACAATTGCTCGCGGGTGATGTGATGATGTGCATTGAGCTTCGCGCGCTTCAAGATATCAATCCAAGCCTGCCGCAAATCTTCAACACTGACATCGGGCAAGGCGCGTTCAACACGCAAGTCAGCAAAGGCCTGCGAGCGTTGAAAGTCACGGCCCAATTGAGGCAAGGCATCTAACTTTTGAGCCGCAAGCTTAATTTGCTCGTACTCAAGCAAACGACGCACCAGCTCGGCGCGCGGATCTTCTGCCTCTTGCCCGGTATCGGATTTTTTAACTGGCAACAGCATGCGCGCTTTAATTTCAATCAGCATCGCAGCCATCAACAAATACTCTGCTGCAAGCTCTAGGTTGTGCATCCGAATTTGGTCAACATACGACAGATACTGTCGGGTGACCTCGGCCATCGGAATATCAAGCACATTGAAATTTTGCTTGCGTATGAGATAGAGCAGCAGATCAAGCGGGCCTTGAAACGTCTCAAGAAATACCTCAAGCGCATCAGGCGGAATATACAGATCTGTGGGCAACGAAAATAACGGCTCGCCATACAGCCTAGCCAGCGCCACCGCGTCGATCACATCAGGTGTCGTGTCGACCGAGGGTTTTACAAGCGCATTCAGGCTATCGCCTGAAACTTGGGTCGAAGCCATGAAAACTAACTATTTTGGTAAACGTAGGGGCTCTGACGCACCCGCGCCTGCTTAAAGCCTTCGGCCAGTTCGGGGTCTTGAGGCTTATCCCATAAGCGCGCGCGCCCATCACGCTGACGTTGTTCGACATCCGTGTGAGCGGCTTTGTAAGCCTGAAGAAATTGGGTAATTTCTGAAGTGTAGTTCTCGGCCATGGCGTTTTTATAAATAATTGAACTGGCGCTTAGTGTACTGTAGAGCCTGACCCCTGATTGCCTGCGCCCTGCCCACCTAAGATTGCCGCGATGTCGACCGCTCCCTCTGAGCTAAACCGCCCACCACCCGCTTCAGCGCCACCAGAAAATACGGCTAAACCCGAGCGAATGTTGCCCTTTATCGTTGGTTGCGCACTGCTCATGCAGATGCTCGACTCGACCGTGGTCACGACGGCCCTGCCCACCATGGCGGCTGATTTGGGCGCTGACCCCGTACGGCTGAACATCGTAATCACGTCGTACCTGCTTGCTGTGGCCGTCTTTGTACCCATCAGCGGTTGGGCGGCCGACCGCTACGGGGCTAGGCACGTCTTTATTGCCGCCATCGCCCTGTTTACCCTGAGTTCGCTTACCTGTGCACTGTCAACCACCCTCACCCAGCTTGTCTTATCGCGCATTGTTCAGGGTATCGGTGGGGCCATGATGGTGCCCGTCGGGCGCATCATTCTGCTGCGCACGATTCCCAAACACGACCTACTGAAGGCCATGGCCTTTTTGTCAATGCCAGCCCTAATCGGGCCAATGGCTGGGCCACCTCTAGGCGGATTTTTAGTCACCTACGCCTCGTGGCACTGGATCTTTTTAATTAACCTCCCAATTGGCATCTTAGGAATCTGGATGATTTTGCGTTTTGTGCGCGAATTACCCACTGATCACCAAGCTCGTCCGCTGGACTGGTTAGGGTTTGTGCTCAGCGCGCTGTGCATGGCAACCTTGGTCGCGGGCTTTGAGTCCCTAGGTCAAGGTGGCCCTTCCATTGCGGTGTCGGCAGCCCTGATTTCAACCGGCCTGATTTCAGGTGCGCTGTATTACTGGCATTCGCAGCGTCATCCAGATCCAATCTTGGATTTGTCTTTATTGAAAATTCACACGTTCAGGGTCTCAACGATAGCGGGCAATCTTTGTCGTTTCGGGGTCGGTGCTGTCCCCTACTTGTTAGCCTTGATGCTACAGATCGGCTTTGGGCTCAGTGCGCTCTCAGCGGGCCTCATTACCTTTGCTGGCGCAGTCGGAGCACTCGCCATGAAAATAGCGGCGCCGCGTATTCTTGATCGCTGGGGCTATCGACGCGTACTAACCGTCAATGCCGTCTTTACCGGGGCAAGCCTTGCCTGTTGCGCCTTTTTTACCGCGTCAACACCTGCGGTCGTCATGATTGGTGTGTTGTTGCTTGGCGGTTTTTTTAGATCATTGCAGTTCACTGCGATCAACACCTTGGCCTATGCCGACATCTCGCAAACTAGCATGAGCCGCGCTAGCAGCTTTGCAGCAATGGGGCAACAACTTGGTGTGAGCTTAGGGGTCGGGGTGGCAGCTGAGGCGCTACACCTGAGTATGCTGTGGCGAGGCTCGAGTCAGCTAATCGCAGCCGATGTTGTCGTCGGCTTTGTCGTGATTGGTGTGCTGAGTGCCTTGCCAAGTTTTGCGTTCTGGCGGCTCCCCTCCGAGGCGGGCGAAAGTTTGCGACAAACTCGATCTAGTTAACAGGCCGCGCCTGACAGCTTGGCCCGATCTTGATCGCGAGTTCTTCGCTCTTGAAAGCGTCACCAGCTCTTTATCGCTAGCTCGTCGCTCTTGAAAGCTTCACCCGCTCTTGATCACTGATTAGTCGCGCCTGAGAGTTTGACCAGCTCTTGATACTTGGCACGCTCGGTTGCCACAAAGGCAGTCATTTGCGCGATCGACAAGCTGGCAGCTTCAGAACCCATTGTTTTTAAGCGTTCTTTCACCTCAGGTTCAGCAAGCGCCGCCATATAAGCCGTGTGCAGCTTGTCGACGACCGCCGCGGGTGTCCCTGCAGTCGTGAACACGCCAAACCAGGTGCCAATATCAAACGGCTCGATGCCTGCGTCTTGCATGGTGGGTAACTCAGGCAATAACCCCGAGCGTACCTTCGTTGTCACCGCCAGCGCTTTCACTTTTTTCTCGCGAATTAAGTTAGCCGCTGCCGCCAAGTTATCAAACATCAAGGCTGACTGACCTGACAGCAACGCTAATTGCGCGGGCGCTGCACCTTGATACGGAATATGCACCATCTCAACCTTCGCACGCGCGCTTAATAAAGCACCCGCCAGATGCCCTGCGCTGCCTGAGCCACCAGAACCGTAATTCAATTGTCCTGGATTCTTACGCGCAATCGCGACAAGATCTTGCACTGTTTGAATATTATTTTTTTGAGCGAAATCCAGATTGACTAACAACACGTTTGGCACAGAGGCCACTAGCACGACGGGCGCAAAATCTTTAATTGAGTCATATGGAATCGAAGCAAACAGCCAAGGGTTGATGGCGTGGGTGGCGACCGCCCCCATCACCAAGGCATAACCATCTGGCTGCGCTTTCGCGATTAAATCAGCACCGATATTGCCACCTGCGCCAGGCTTGTTTTCAACCACAACAGGTTGACCCAAGCTAGCTTTCACTTTCTCTGCCAAGACTCGCGCCATCACGTCAAGGGGGCCGCCGGGTGGATACGGAACGACAAAGCGCAACGGCTTGGTCGGAAAGTTCGCCGCGGCAGAATCACTCACTGAGGTAGCGCTTTGAGCCTGAGACTCGCTGATGAACGAGCCAAGCCAGAACACTAAGAGCGTCGCAAAGAGCTGCCGTGCTAGACGCTGCACACTCGTCAGGCCATGTGGCCTCATTGGCACTGCCAAGCTTAAGTTCATCATCGTTGTCTCACCAGCTTAGGCATCATTGAATCGAACATCTCTACCTCAGCGCTAGGGGTTGAACTGCGAATCGTTCAATGAATAATTTGACTCAAAAACAGTTTGGTTCGATCGTTTTGAGGATGATCAAAAAACGCGTCAGGCGTATTTTGCTCAATGATTTCACCCTGATCCATAAAGATCACTCGATCGGCCACCTTGCGAGCAAAGCCCATCTCGTGCGTGACGACCAACATGGTCATGCCAGTATCTTCAGCCAGGTTGACCATCACCTCGAGCACCTCTTTCACCATTTCAGGGTCAAGCGCTGAGGTAGGTTCGTCGAACAGCATCACTTTGGGATCCATACACAGCGAACGGGCAATCGCCACACGTTGCTGTTGCCCGCCAGAGAGTTGCCCCGGAAACTTATGCGCCTGCTCGGCGATACGCACCCGCTCAAGGTATTTCATCGCACGCGCTTCAGCCTCGGCTTTAGGTGTCTTTAATACCCAGATTGGCCCGAGTGTCAGATTTTCAAGCACGGTTAAATGTGGGAATAAATTGAAGTGCTGAAACACCATACCAACATCGCGACGAATCGCCTCGACTTGCCGAATGTCGTTGGTGATTTCGGTACCCTCAACAACGATCCGTCCTTGCTGATGCTCTTCAAGTCGATTAATGCAACGGATCAAGGTCGATTTACCCGAACCCGAAGGGCCGCAAATTACAATACGCTCGCCCGGCGTAACTTCTAAATTAATGTTGCGCAACACGTGAAACTTACCAAACCACTTGTTGACGTCTTGCATGCGAATGATGGCATCTGCCATACACGATCTCCGAGAATAAGGCGCGTCTGATATCTAAAAACAACCTTCTAGCGCTGATGCTCTGTCGCCAGCCGCTTTTCGAGGGACTGACTATATTTCGACATCGAATAGCAAAACACAAAATAAATTGCCGAAATGAAAACATAAATTTCAATACTAAAGCCGCGCCAGGCTTGATCCACGAGCGCGGCCTTGGCTGCTTGAGTCAGGTCAAAAATACCAATGATCACCACAAGCGAGGTATCTTTAAACAAGGCAATAAACAAGCCAACAAGCGGCGGTATGACAATCTTCAGTGCCTGTGGCAAGACGATCAATCGCATTTGCTGCCAATAGGTCAGCCCAAGCGAATCGGCGCCCTCGAACTGACCTTTCGGGATCGCTTGTAAACCGCCCCGAATCGTTTCAGCCATATAGGCGGCTGCGAACAAAATAATGGCAACCTGCGCACGCAATAACTTATCAATCGTGAGCCCTTCAGGCAAAAACAACGGCAACATCACAGCTGACATAAATAGCAAACTGATCAAGGGTACGCCGCGAATCAACTCGATATACACGATGCAAATCGTTTTAATGGCTGGCATATTTGACCGACGCCCCAAGGCCAGCACAATCCCAAGCGGAAACGCAAAGGCGATTCCAAATGTTGAGAGCATTAAAGTCAGGGGCAACCCACCCCAACGACTATTCTCAACATAGGTCAGCCCAAAGATTCCGCCCCACATCAACACCGAGGCACCCGCCAACGCGATCACCCAAAACAGCAAGAGTGACAGGTTCCAGAACCGGCGCACACCGCTTAAGATAATGACGCCCAACAATAACAAGGTTGCTAATAAAGGCCGCCACTGTTCTTCGTAGGGGTACACGCCAAACAGAATCAAGCGATGCTTTTCAACAATGACTGCCCAACACGCGCCGGTGACTTTACGGCACTCTTGCGCACTCGTGGCCGTCACGGTTGAGTTCAGAAAAAACCAATCCACCATGGCAGGCACTGTCGCCAACAATAACCAAAGCGTCAGTAAGGTCAGTAACGTGTTGAGCGGTGATGAAAACAATTGCGTACGCAGCCAATGCAGCGCCGCTACACTCGACCACGCGCTCGGAGCAGAAGACGGACTCACGTTGGGTGCAGCATTCATGTTTATCTTTCTACCAACGCAATACGTTTGTTATACCAATTCATAAACACCGAAATTGACAGACTCACTGTGAGGTAGGCTGCCATGATCATCAAGATACCTTCAATTGCTTGGCCGGTCTGGTTTAGCGTGGTGTTGATCACCGACACTAAATCAGGGTAACCAATCGCCACGGCCAATGAGCTATTTTTAGTGATGTTCAGATATTGACTGGTCATGGGTGGGATGATCACCCGCAAGGCTTGCGGCAGCACGACCAAGCGAAGGACGAGGCTGTTTTTAATGCCCAGTGCGCCGGCGGCCTCCCATTGACCTCGATCAACCGATTGAATGCCCGAACGCACCACTTCGGCAATAAACGCCGAGGTATAGATCACTAGACCAAACAACAGCGCGGCAAACTCAGGCGTCAGTGTCATGCCGCCTGCGAAGTTAAATCCTTTGAGTTCAGGAACATCAAGGGACAACTGCGCGCCGCTTAACCACCAAGCCAGGGTCGGCGTCACCAGTAGCAACGCGATCGTTACGCGCCCCAACGCAAAGACCTGTCCGGTTTGCTCTTGGCGCCGTCGGGCCCAACGACGAAGAACCAGACACAGCACAACCGCTAGCGCCAAACCGGCTAACAGCCACGTTAGCCCATCGCCATGAACGGTGGGCATCTGTATGCCACGGTTGGATACAAATACACCCGGCAACGGGTGATAGGCGCGTCGCGGACCGGGCATTGTTTCGATCAGAATGACATACCAAAAGAACAGTTGCAACAGCAAAGGGATGTTGCGCATGACTTCAACATAGACGCTACAAACCGTTCGGACCAACCAGTTCTTTGAAAGCCTGGCGATACCGATAATGGTGCCAAGAATCGTCGCAAACAAGATACCCAAAAGTGCTACGCGCAGAGTATTGAGCACACCTACCGTAATGGCACGCTGATAGGTGTCAGCCGGTGTAAAACTAATCATGCCTTCGCCAATGGCGAAGCCTGCCTCACGGCTCAAAAAACTAAAACCCGTGTTGATGTTTCGTACAGAGAGGTTGTGCAAGGTGTTATGCACAAGGTACCAGCCCACACCGCCAACGAGGGCGATCGCCAGGACTTGGTAAACGATCGCGCGCACCTCTGGATTGTTCCAGGACAAACGTTTTTTAGGCGCTTGCGTGACTGCGGTCGATTTCATATTCAGCATAAGAGTCGGTGATCGACAGGCAACCGCCTGCCGACCACCGTAAAGTCAGCAATAGATTAACGAATTGGCCAGGCGTACATGATCCCGCCCTTTGTCCATTGCTCATTGAGGCCACGCTCTAAGCGCAAAGGCGTATTTTTGCCAATGTTGCGCTCAAAGCTTTCGCCATAGTTACCAACTGCCTTGATGATGTTGTAGGCCCACTTTTCGTCAACACCCAGGTTTTTACCCATACCTGGGGTCACACCCAGAATACGCTGGACGTTAGGGTTGGTGCTTTTCAGCATGTCGTCAAGGTTCTTTTGCGTAATGCCGTACTCTTCAGCCTCGACCATTGCGTTAAAGCTCCAGCGCACGAGATTGAGCCATTGCTCATCACCTTGACGAACCAACGGCCCTAACGGCTCTTTAGAAAAGTTTTCTGGCAAGATCTCATAGAGCTCGGGTTTTGCTTGCGAAGAGCGCGAAGAAGCCAAGCCCGACTTATCAGTTGTATAGGCATCGCAGCGCCCGGCCACAAAAGCACCAACCACTTCGTCAAGCTTTTCGATCACGACAGGCTTGAACGCGAGCTTGTTCGCCCGAAACCAGTCTGCCAAATTGAGTTCTGTTGTGGTGCCTGGTTGCACACAGATTGTGGCCCCATTGAGCTCTTTTGCGCTTTTGATGCCGCTGTCTTTGCGCACCATAATGCCTTGGCTGTCATAAAAATTGACGGCCACACCGATCAAACCTAACGACGTATCGCGGGTCATGGTTTGCGTGGTGTTACGCACCAGAACGTCTACTTCTCCTGACTGCAGCGCTGTAAAGCGTTGCTGTGCAGTGAGTGGTGTCACTTTAAATTTTGTTGGGTCACCGAACATCGCAGCAGCGAATGCTTTGCACATGTCAATATCGAGACCAGACCAAACGCCTTTGCTGTCAGGTGCGCCAAAACCGGCCAAACCAGTATTTGTACCGCACTGCACAAACCCTTTCTTTTTGACGCTATCAAACGTAGCACCCGCCTGAGCAACAGTGCTGGCAGCGATCAGCGCTGCACCGACGGCAGCTAATTTAAGAAATTTCATGGCTAAATCTCCGGATAACAACTTTGGGGGGGGCGGCGGCCGAAAAAGCACACTCTGGCAACCGATGCTTGCGAGCGACAGATAGTAGCTGCACAGTTAGAACCACTGTATGGGGGAAATCCCTTGCCGTCAATCCCCGAAAACGTGGGCAGAGTTATGATTATGGTCTAAAAGCGATAGCCCATGATCGAATTTCAACATGTTTACAAGTCGTACGGCCAAGGCCGTCCTATTCTGGCTGACCTAACCTTCAAGGTGTCAGCCGGAGAGTTCGTGTACGTTGCCGGCCCGTCAGGCGCCGGCAAGTCAACCTTACTCAAGCTCATTGGTGGCCTAGAGCCCCCAAGCCGCGGCTCGATTCAAGTGCATGGGCATCGACTCGACCAGCTCTCTACGCGAGAGCGCCCCTATTTAAGACGCGCAGTGGGTGTCATCCTTCAAGATACCCATCTATTGTATGACCGTAGTGCCATCGATAATGTCTTGCTGCCACTCGCAGTCACGGGGCTTGCTCCTAGTCTGGCTCGGGCGCGCGCCAGAGCCGCACTTGAAAAAGTTGGGCTCTCGTCAAAAGAAAATACCCGCCCGATCGAACTCTCGGGCGGCGAACAACAGCGACTAGCGATCGCGCGCGCGATCGTGAATCGCCCAGCAATTTTGATTGCCGACGAACCAACAGCAAGTTTGGATATCGATACAGCTCGACGAATTATGTCGGTGTTCAAAGACTTTAACCGCGTCGGGGTCACGACCGTGATTGCCTCGCATGACGACGCCTTGATGGCCGAGTACGCCACGCGAGCCTTCAAGATCGAACCTGGCAAGTTTGCCGACTCTGCCCGCGAGCAAGCGCACACTTACAACAAAGGCAGCGATCAACCCCAAGAGCAACAGAGGCAGGCACGCTCAGGGCGAAGCGAGATCTTGCGATGAAGAGCCTGTTACGTCAACACCGTTACGCGCTAGCTGTCACGCTGCGCCGACTGGCCGCCGCACCTATTTCGTCGCTCACGAATTTGCTCGTCATCGCGCTCGCGCTTTCCTTGCCTTTGCTCGGCGCTTCGCTCTTGGTGTCGATGCAACCAGTCGCGCGCCAGGTCTCTGTGACCCCAGAACTCACCGTATTTTTAAAGATTGATGCGCCAAAGACCGCAGCCGAGCAAGTTGCAGCGCGTATTCGCAAAGAGCACGCCGAACAAGTCGCGGGGGTGCGCATTGTCACCAAAGACCGCGCACTCACCGAACTGCGCAGCAACCCCGCCTGGGAACAGGCGCTCAAAGTCTTACCTGGCAATCCGCTGCCTGATGCCATTGTGGTCAGCCTGACGCCGGGAGACCAACTGGCAGAGCGGGCCGACAAACTTGCACAAGTCTGGCGTAAGTGGCCTGGGGTTGACCTCGTACAACTTGATACGGCGTGGGTACAACGCCTTGAGGCGCTGCTCAGATTTGGGCGTATCGGTTTGCTGTTGCTTGCCTTAAGCGTCGCACTCGTCGTGCTGGCGACAGTATTCAATACCGTGCGCATGCAGGCCTTATCGCAGCGCGAAGAAATCGGCGTTGCCCGCTTGGTCGGCGCCACCGAGGCTTTTGTCCGTCGACCATTTTTGTATTTAGGCTCGGTCACCTGCAGCCTGGCGGCACTGATTGCGATTGGGATTGCACGCGCAGCACTGATTCCATTAAATGATGCGCTGGCTAGTTTGGCGCGCAGTTACGACGCTGAGTTTGCCCTGTCGCTGCCCCCACTATGGATGCTCGCGACCGCAGTCGTCTCGGTCGCCGTGCTGGGCGCACTGTCTGCACGTTGGTCGGTTCAGCGCAACACAAAATTTTAAAGCGTTACCTATTAAGGTGCGCATCAATTTTCCCTAGTATTCAGACGAAAACTTACTGGCCTATGCGCAACGCTAGGCCATCGTGCTGCCACCATTGACGCCAATGGTTTGACCCGTGACATAGCTCGAGAGCTCGTCACTGGCCAAAAACAGCAATACACCTGCGCATTCCTCAGGCCTTCCCAAGCGCCCCATCGGTATCGATTTTTTTAATTTCGCCTGCAAGTCTTCTTTGCTCGTGACGCTATTGCTTGCATGCGCCGAATGGATGGGCGTATCAATCACACCTGGTGCCATCGCATTCACACGAATCCCCTCGCGCACCACCTCACGCGCCAAGCCCTTTGTGTAGGTGGTGATGTAAGACTTTGAAGCAGCATAGAGGCCTGCTCCCCGCGTACCACCCGTATTGGCAGCCTGAGACGTAATATTGATGATGCTGCCACCGCCTTGTGCCCGCATATGCGGGATCACTTCACGACAAAGCACCATCATCGAACGCGCATTGAAATGAAACACCTCATCAATCGCTGCATCACTGGCCTCAGACAAAGCGATGCGGCGAATCATGCCACCCACGTTGTTAATCAGCACATCGATACGACCGAAGCGCGCGTGCACGTCCTGCACTAATTGAACTAACTGCGCCGAATCCATCACGTCACAGCCGAACGCCTCAGCGCTTGCGCCCGCCGCTTGAATCTGTGCCACCACTGACAAGGCGGCGTCTTGCTGCGAACGGTAATGCACTGCTACGCGCGCGCCATAGCGACCAAACGCTAAGGCGGCAGCAGCCCCAATGCCCGAACTCGCACCGGTGATCAGCACGACTTTATTTTTCAAGTCATTCATCGTTGTCTTTTTGATGCGTCATGTCTTGGGGCTGGGCCTTAGAGAATGCCATCTTTCTTCTAGAGTCTGACGTGACACGCTTTAAATAGCCAGTCGCATCATGACGCTGCCACAAACAGTGTTGCTCGTTAGACGCTCTAAGACATAGCAAGATATAACTCGCTCTTTACAACACACCTTGCTCTACCAACTCTTGTATCTCTGTTTCTGAATAGCCCAACATCTGCTTCAAGACGTGCACGTTATCTTCGCCATAACCAGGAGCACCACGATCAATGACACCCCCCGCATACGCTGGTGTTGCACTCATTTTGACCGGAAACTCGTTAACCGGCCAGCGACCAATTTTGGTGCCGGTCACTTCAGTTAACCATTCAAGTTCTTTTAACTGAGGATCGGTGTCGTAACGATCTGCTGCCGTCTGGCACACACCCGCTGGCACACTGGCGCTTTGCAGGCGCACCATGCATTCGCTAGCATCTTGCGTCAAGGCCCAGGCACTGATTTTTTCATCTAGCGCGTCTTGATTTTGCAAACGCAAGGCCAAGGTGCTAAAGCGCAAATCCCACTGCAGCTCGGTCAGGCCAGTTTGGCTCACCAGCGCGTTCCATTCGGCGTCATCAAAACACGCAATTGCCAACCAACGATCTTCGCCTGCGCAACGATAAGCCCCATGAGGTGCCGCCGGCTTATAGGGCGAACGATTACCGTAACGCGTCCACTCCTTGCCATTCGCTGACCAATCCAGAACCGCAGTTGCCGTTTGATAAATACCCGCCTCACACTGCGAGGCATCAATCCACTGCCCCTCACCGGTTCGGTTGCGGTGATAAAGCGCACCAAGCGTCGCCAGCGCAAAGCCATAGGCGCCAATCCAATCCAAATACGAATACCCCCAACCAGCAGGCATTGCCGGATCAGGGCGACCAGACATTTCTGTAGTGCCAGCAAACGAAGCTGCTACGGGGCCGACAGTGCGAAAGCGCCCATACTTACCAATACCGCCCATGCCCGATTGCTGTACGTAAATGATGTCAGACTTGAGCGACTTGAGCACCTCGTAACCCAGGCCCAGACGCTCGAGCACACCAGGAGAAAACCCTTCAGCCACAATGTCTGACTGACGTGCAAGTTCTTTGGCGATCGCTAGGCCTTTAGGATGACGAATATTCAACGACATGCCACGTTTACCAGCATTTTTGTTGTTGAACTGCCCGCCCATGTCTGAATCAGTCACGCCCTGCAGAGGGGCTGTCGCAACCTCACGTGCGGCGCGACCACCCACGGGCGACATGGCAGCCAGTCTAGTATCTGGATTTTCTTTCCACTCGACCTTAATACTTTCAGCGCCTAAGGCAGCAAGGATGCGCGTGCCACCAGCTGAAGCCAGAAACCAAGAGAAATCAAGAATCTTGATGCCTTGCAATGCAAAGGGTGCACCACGCGCCGAAATATTATTGACTGTCGGGGTGTACTTAAACAATTGCGTACGGCCATGCGCCTGCGACCCAGTTGATCCCGGCGCCTGAGACCCGATTGGCGGCGATACCTGCGCACCGGCCTTCAAGGCATCGGTGTTTTTAGGCGCACTCAGTAGCGCAGTTAATTCTGAGTTATGTTGCCCCAACAACGGGGCACGCTTGCCGGCCTGCCAGGCCGTCGCAGTGCTCAACCACTTGCTAGTCGGGTAACGCAAGGCACGACCAAGCTCGGGATGATCGATATCGGTAAACGAATGGCGCATCAACCAATGCTCATCCAAGGCATTTTCATGCGGCTTGCGCACCGGTGCCCACAATAAACCCGCGTCTTGCGCTTCGCGCCAGGGCAAATCTTTATAGTCATACGAGCCAACAAAATCACGAATCACTTCAAGCATACGCACCGTTTCAGCATCCATCCCCGCAGAGCCGGGCGTGCTGCGCGCCTTGAGATCAGCAGTCGCCGACGGCGCTTGTAAGTCGGCCGCCTTGCCATAACGATCCAAGAAAGGCACCAGTTTGGCTTTGTCGCGCGCCGACACGCCCCACGTCATATTCCAGCGCTTGTCTTTGGTCGCACTCACGTTCGGGATTGGGGTTGGCTTTTCAACCGCATGACGAGCCGTCTGGCGATACAGCGGCGCTCGGCGCATCACCCACGACATCACATCAAGCTCAGTATTTTTTGCAACCGCTTCGTGCACCGCGCACGATAAATCTTGCCCTTCGCCGGTTGACTGGCGCGTAATCAACGCAGCCACGACCGCTGCCGTCATCTGCTCGGCAGCGATATGGTACGCATGCCAAACCTGAGGGGCGACAGGTGGATGTTCATAGTGACCATCGGCGTTACGGTCATAGCCGCAGCACATCATCACGCCGCCAAGTGCCAAGTGAATCAGATCTGAACCCTTGAAGTCTTTCCAGGGGCCGGTGTCACCAAAAGGCGTAATGCGCGCTGTGATCAGCGTAGGAAATAGCTTGTTTAACGACTGCGCGGGCTTAAGTTGAGTCAATAACTGACCGCAGGTGCTATCTAAAAAAATATCCGCGGTGCTTAACAGCTGTAAACAAGCCGCCTGACCCTCTGTTGTACTGACATCGAGCTGTATCGATTTTTTGCCGCGGTTGTAAGCACAAAAGAAAATCGATTTCTCGAGATCAGGTTGCTCGCCCAAGTATGGGCCGATATTACGAGTCGGGCTTCCGTCAACCGGCTCGATCTTGATGACCTCAGCACCCAGTCCGGCCAACAATAAGCCACAATACTCACCCAACTCGTCGGCGACCTCGATGACACGTAAGCCGGCCAACATTCCAGGCTTATCTTGTGGATTAGCGAATAACTCTGCGGCATTGAAAGGCGACTGCGACATAACGTGGTCCTCTGATTTGTCTCAAGGTGAGCAACCTTCAATGTGGGGCTCGACCCTGTTTCTATTTAATTTGCTTACTAGCATCATGCCCCACAAAATGGGTATCATGCAACAGCGCCGTGTGTTTTATCTCGGCGTCGGCCACTGAGGCACCCAGACCTCAGAGCTCTCACGCCAAAGGATTTCGCTTTGAATGAACTACACGCGCTAAAAAACAAAATCGCGGTCGTTGGGGTCGGCAATACGGCCTATGGCGACTTTCCGTTAATCAGCGACTACGGT
>JAIPCU010000216.1 GCA_021738045.1 Candidatus Methylopumilus sp.
AGCTTGAGACCTGCAGTGGATTCAGTGGCTCTTTAAATTGCGCCAACATGCCTTGGTTCAAAATCTGTTGTACAGGCGTTGCGAGTGAGCTTGAGTAGTCGCCGGCATAGCCCATGTAGGTGCCGTTGGCTGCTGCGCCACCAATTTGAGCAAGCTGAGTGGCACTTGTGCCAACCGGCAGCACTTTGACACCTTTCCAGCCCAGCACGCCAAGCTCTTTGAGCACGATTCCTGCATCAGCAGGTGGCGCTACGCCCAAGTCAATGATGTCTGGCTTTTGCTCAGTAAGTTTGGCCGCCACCGGTTGAAACTGCGTGGTGCCACGCTCATACCAATTAGAAGACAAAACCTTCACGCCGAGTGCTGCCCACGCTTTTTGTGCGACGACTTCAACTTCTTTGCCTGACGCATCGTTCGCGTTCAAGATCGCGACTGTTTTTGCTTTGGGATTTTGCGCCAAGACATATTTGTAAAGTGGATCAAGAATCTCAAATGGTGTGTTGGATTGAGTAAATGTTAATGGAAACTGTGGACCTTTGACACTTTTACCCCAAGCCGAAATAAAAATCATCACACCGCTTCGCTCAGAGAGCGACTGCAGCGCTGAAATCGGGGCAGTGCCGATACCGCCAACAATAAATTTAACTTTGTCGCGGTTAATCAGGTTTTGTGCAACTTTGGTGCCTTCAGCTGCAGTGTATTTGTTGTCGTAAGCCACGACAGCAAAATTATATTTTTTGCCGCCAACCGTCACGCCACCTTCAAGATTAATTTTCTCTGCAGCTTGCTTAGCAGTCCACTCCATCCCCAAGCCCCACACAGCGGCAGCGCCCGACATGGGTGCTGAGATGCCGAGTTTGATGATTTCTTGAGCTTGAACGTGTGCCGTAGAGGCGAGTGCCGCAAGCGCAAGGGCTGCATAAACCTGTTTAAGATTTTTCATTTTTGTCTCCGGTTAATTTTTTTAATCGCTCGTGCAACTTAGGCTGAGCGTAATTTGAAAAGAATGTACCACAGACCCAAGACGTATAAAAAGAAAAACTCTCGAGATTTTTCTAAAAACATCAAGAATTTTTCTAATAAAGCACAGGGTCTAGACACGACCAATAACGTTAAATACCCTCAACGATTCGAATGTCGCGTTCAGCTGCGTTTGGGCCTAAGGCTTTGATGGCCTCTTGATAGCCGGGGCTGTTGTAGGCAGCTTGTGCGGCTTCAACGCTTTCAAACTCAATGAGTACCGTGCGTTGTTTGACGCCTTGCTCTTTTGTCACGGCGGCCTCGCCACGGGCCAGAAATTTTCCGCCGGCAGCGATTAGTGAGGGACCGGCTAATTTTGCATAGGCGGCGAGGGCGTCTGGATTTGAAATTGAACGGTAAGCACTGATCCAATAGGCTTTAGGCATGACGAAATCTCCGAGAGTGATGGTGTGTCACTATATTACCAAGAGTGTTCGGTCGCGAGCTTGAGGATTCTTTGTTGTGTGGTGAGCAGTGTCTCGCGCACTTGGTCGTGTTGCTGGCCGCACGCACCTCGCCGAATGTTGCGCCGCCGCATATGCACTTCAATATAAACAGGTATGATTTTTCGATGGCAGCCACACTCACTGATTTACAAAACTCTTTTCGAGCACCGTTCAAGGTGCGCAGTTTTCGCTTTCAGTGGCCTGCGGATTTAGCCGCATCACTGGCCTTTGAAATGGAGATCCTGGTTCTAGGCTGGTATGTGTTGGTCGAGTCGGGTTCGGTGATGATGCTGGTGCTTTACGGGGCTCTGCAGTTTTTTGGGTCTGTGTTGTCCCCCATGTTTGGTGTTGCCGGTGATCGCCTTGGTTACCGTTGCCTGTTTTTAATTACGCGCGGTGTATACCTGGCGTTGGCCATACTCGTGATGGTGTTGGCGTTTCTTGGGTTGCTTTCGCCGTTGGTCGTGATTCTGGTTGCGGCTCTAGTTGGCATGATTCGCCCTTCAGACAATATGATGCGTTACGCGATCGTTGGCCAAACAATGCCAGCCGAACACTTGACCGGCGCTCTGGGGATTTCTCGGATGACATCGGATTCGGCACGCATTGCAGGTGCGTTGGCGGGGGTGGGCACCGTCGCGCAGTTCGGTATGGCTGCGGCCTATGTGGTCATCTCACTTTTATATCTTTGTAGTTTTTTATTTTCAGCGGGTGTCGCAGGCAGAGACAGCGACGCGGCTCCTCAGGCTGCGCGCTCGGCCGTTGGCGAACTGATGGCCGCCTTCGAGTATGTGTGGACGCGGCCGGTGTTGCTCGGTGCGATGAGTTTGGCTTTTCTCGTCAATTTTTTTGCGTTTCCCTTCACCTTAGGGCTGCTGCCTTACATCGCAAAAAACGTGTTTGAGGTCGGGCAAGCGGGGCTCGGTGCCTTGAGCGCGAGTTTCGCTTTTGGTGCGCTGTTGGGGTCGCTGGTGTTGGGGTTGAATCGTTTTTCCTTGGGTACCGGTCGTGCGATGCTGGTGACGGCTGGTTTGTGGTTTGGTTGTTTATTGATTTTTAGTTTTCTCACTGACCTCGGGATGGGAATGTTTATGCTTGTCTGCACGGGGTTTGTGCAGAGCCTCAGTATGACGCCCTTGGCTGCGGTGATGTTGCGCGGTACTGAAGCTGCTTTTAGAGGGCGCGTCATGGGCATGCGCATGCTCGCGATTTGGGGGCTGCCCGCTGGGCTGTTGTCTGCTGGGCCGCTCATCGACTGGCTAGGCTATGCAGGCGTTGCCTGGCTTTACACCATCTCAGGGCTCTTGTTGACGTTCTGTATCGCCTGGCGCTGGCGTGTTGCGCTTTGGGATAAGACCGCGCCGTCGAATCAACATAGTTGAGCTGTCGCTGAGCAGTGTCTTGTGGTGCAGCGCAAGACGAGTAACTTCTGCAAGAAGCAGTGCTTTGTGTTAGGGTTCTCCCTGAGACAAAAAAGATGCGCCGACAGAGCCCTATGAAGATTTTTTACGGTTGGAAGATGGTTTTTGCAGCGGCCTCGCTGCAATTTTTGCAGTCAATGATGCTGCATCAAGCCTTTGGGGCTTACCTAGCCGTATTGATTGAAGAAAAAGGCTGGAGCAAAACCTCAGTGTCGGCCGCCTCGGCGATGATGTCCATGGAAGCGGCGGTGATTGGCCCAGTGCTGGGTTGGTTTTTAGACCGCTTTGGCTCGCGTGGCGTCATTAAAATTGGCGTCTTCGTGTTTGGCATTGGCTTCATGTTGCTGAGCCAAATTGAAACGCTCATGCAGTTTTACGGCGCGGTCATTGTGATTGCGATCGGCTCTTCAATGGCGGGATACTTTCCGCTGAACGTCGGCATTATTCAGTGGTTTGAAAAAAAACGCGCCCGCGCGCTGTCATCGGTTGGTCTAGGTCTTGCCCTCGGTGGTATGTTTGTACCGGTGGTTGCCTATAGCATACAAAGTAACGGTTGGCGCATCACCTCCTTTGTGTGTGGCGTGGCGGTGATCGTCTTGGGATACCCGTTGGCTTGTATCTTTCGTCGACGTCCAGAAGATTTTGGCTTGACTGTCGATGGCTTGGGCGCGACACGAGGTGTGGTGGATGTAAAGGCGATACCCCAAGACAATCACGAGCCAGAGTTCACTGCGCGTCAGGCGTTGCGCACAACATCATTTTGGCTGTTATCCGCAGGGCATGGTGTGGCGTTGATTGTGGTGACGGCCGTCAACACTCACGCCATTAACCACATGCGCATTTCCTTGGGGTACACAATTTCTCAGGCGGCGGTTTACATCACGCTGATGACTGCGTTTCAGGTGGTGGGCGTGGTGATCGGTGGTTGGCTGGGCGATAAGCTACGCAAAAATCGCATGTCAGCGGTCTGTATGTTGATGCATATGGCCGGTCTGTTGATGCTGACCTATGCAGGTGGCCCGGCGATGCTAATTGGGTTTGCAGTGTTGCACGGCTTAGCCTGGGGGGTTCGTGGCCCGTTCATGCAGGCGATTCGTGCAGATTATTTTGGGCGCAAGTCGATCGGGATGATTCTTGGCTTGTCTGCGTTGCTGACGGCGGTCGGGCAAGTGGCTGGGCCCTTGCTTGCGGGCATCATGGGTGATGCGACTGGTAATTATTTGCTCGGTTTTACCGTGTTGGCCTTGATCTCAGGGGCGGGCTCCGCCTTGTTCTGGTTTGCAAAACCCCCTCCGATGCCAGTAAAGGGTTCCTAAACGTACGGTTCAACGGTATGCTTTGTCTCTGGGGATTTTAAAAAATACAAAACAGGGTAGAGACAAATGAATACAAATATGTCGAAATTCGCAACGCAAACATTGCGCTACATAGGTCTATCGGTTTTAGGTGTGGGGTTGGTGAGTGCGGCATTGCCAGCCAGAGCACAAACTTGGCCCGCCAAGCCGATACATTTGATTGTGGGCTTTGCACCAGGCGGCGGCACAGACATCGTTGCTCGAGCGCTCAGCGTACCCATGACGGCGGCTTTAGGGCAGTCAATCGTTGTTGAAAACAAAGCGGGTGCAGCGGGTACCATCGGCGCGGATTACGTTGCAAAGGCAACGCCTGATGGCTACACCTTATTGATGGGGCATTCAAACTCGAATGCGATTTCACCCTTTGTCTTAAAAAATATCCCTTACAACCCTGCGACTGACTTTACGCCTATTACATACTTAGGTTATGTGCCGAATGTCTTGGTGGTCAATGTGGCCGTGCCAGTCAAAGATGTTGCTGACGTGATTGCGCTAGCCAAGACCAAGCCCGGTATCTTGACTTATGGCTCGTCAGGCATCGGTAGTACCCAGCACTTAGCGGGTGCGTTGTTTTCACAAATTGCGGGTATTTCGCTGAACCATATTCCTTATAAGGGAAGCGGGCAGGCCATCATCGATTTGCTCGCGGGTCAAATCACGATGAACTTTGATACGTTGCCACCGGTGCTTGAGCAAATTCGTTCTGGCAAACTTAAAGCGCTTGCCATTTCAACTCCAAAGCGATTGTCACAACTGCCAAATGTTCCGACGTTTACCGAGGTTGGTATCAACGGTTTTGATGTGACAAATTGGTACTCGAACATGGGGCCAAAAGGCATGCCGCCGGCGCTGGTTGCTCAAATTGACAAGGCAGTGAAAGCG
>JAIPCU010000217.1 GCA_021738045.1 Candidatus Methylopumilus sp.
CACCGACACAAACCCCCGCTTGATTGCATCAAAATCGGTGCCCTCAGACGCATCATTTGCGGCGCCAGCCGGACCAATCCAGTAGACCGTTTCGCCATAAGGCGTCGCCGAGCGCACGACGGGTTGCGAAGGGTGACGTTTACCTAGCCGAGTCGCCGCGACACCCTTGACTTGCGCCGCAGGCAAATCTGGAAAATTCACGTTCAGCAGCACAGGCCCTGTGACAGGCTGCGCAAGTTGATGCGCCACAAGCCGATGCGCTTGCGCCACGGCAGCGTCAAGATTGGACCAACTTTTGGATACCAACGAAAAGGCAATTGCAGGGATACCGAACAGATACCCCTCAGAAGCGGCCGCTACCGTACCAGAGTACAACGTGTCGTCGCCCATGTTTGCGCCGTTATTGATCCCCGACACCACTAGGTCGGGCCGGCGATCGAGCAAGCCAGTCAGAGCGACGTGCACGCAGTCAGACGGTGTGCCATTGACATAGATAAAGCCGTTGGCCGCATGGCGCACCGCGAGGGGCCGTGTCAGTGTCAACGAGTTTGAGGCGCCACTATGGTTGATTTCAGGGGCAACAACGGTCACCTCAGCCAAGTTGCGCAAAGACGCAACCAAAGCCTCGAGGCCAGGCGCGGTATACCCATCATCGTTTGAAACAAGAATATGCATGTGTCGAGGCTAAACAATACTTTTAATCTAACGGTTGATTGTACTCGCTGACAACGATTTTCAGCCCCTAAATCGGCACCCAAGTCGCTCACCAGTTAGAATCAGTTGCATCTTTTTCACGAATGGAAGCTACACATGGGCATGCCCGCCTTAGAGTTTGCAAATTTAGGTCTGATTGGCCTGGCGTATTTACTTGGCTCGATCTCGTTTGCTGTCGTGATGAGTCGGGCCTTCGGGCTCGACGATCCACGGACCTATGGCTCGGGCAACCCCGGTGCGACCAACGTTTTGCGCTCGGGTAACAAGTGGGCCGCTGGCCTGACCTTGCTTGGCGATGCGGCCAAAGGCTGGCTTGCTGTGTGGGCAGCGGCCCAGCTCAACGCCCCGGTCTCGGTTCAGGCACTGGTGGCGCTGGCCGTGTTTCTTGGGCATCTTTACCCCGTCTTTTTACGCTTTAAAGGTGGTAAAGGGGTTGCAACGGCGTTTGGCGTCATGCTGGCAATTCAACCACTGTTAGCCTTGGTTGCCTGCCTGACCTGGTTGTTTGTGGCTAAGGTATTTAAGTATTCTTCGCTCGCAGCGCTGGTCAGTGCCGTGTGCGCGCCCTTGTTTTATGTCTTAGGCGATCAGCGCGCCTGGGTCACCCAACCCCAGCTGGCTTGGGTGTTAGCCGTGATTGCCTTGTTTTTACTGTATCGCCATCGGGCCAACATCGAACGCCTACTCAAAGGCACTGAGCCACGCGTCGGCAAAAAATAAACAACATACACCGAGCTCATCAAAGCGCAGCAAGTTCCCAGCGCGGATGCACGTCAAAACCGTGCCCCTGCCCTGCAAGATCGACCAGCTCACGTTGCACGCGTTGGGCGGCGGCAAACGCGATCATGGCGCCATTATCCGTGCACAAGTCGAGCGGCGGAAAAAACACTTCAGCTCTGCGCTTGCTCACACGCTTGGCGAGTGATTGCCTGAGCAAGCGATTCGCACCGACCCCGCCTGCCACCACCAAACGCGTCAAGCCAGTCTGTTCAAGCGCGGTCGCGGCCTTCGCCACCAACACCTCTACAATCGCCAGTTCGGTCGCTGCGGCAAGATCGGCGCGCATTTGAGCATCAGCCTGCCCTTGTCGCTCGGCGTCTTTTAAGCGTGTCAATACAGCAGTCTTTAAGCCACTAAAACTAAAATCGAGCGTGTGACTATGCAGCATGGGCCGCGGCAACACAATACGCGTTGCATCACCCTGCTCGGCCAGCTTAGCCAGGGCGGGGCCACCGGGGTAGCCTAAGCCTAATAACTTAGCGGTTTTGTCAAAGGCTTCACCCGCTGCGTCATCAAGCGTTTCGCCCAACAAGGTGTATTGACCAACGTCATCCACCCGCATTAATTGTGTGTGCCCACCCGAGACCAACAACGCCACAAACGGAAACTCGGGGCACGGCGTCGCTAGCCGAGGCGATAACAGATGGCCTTCGAGATGGTGAATAGGAATTGCTGGCAAATCAAGCGACCAGGCCAGTGACTGCGCCACACTGGCCCCAACGAGCAAAGCACCTGCGAGACCAGGGCCAGCCGTATAGGCAATTGCACCAACCTCTTGCAATGTTGTTTCAGCCTGTTCAAGCACCTGCCGCGTCAGAGGCACTACCCGCCGCACATGGTCGCGCGAGGCAAGTTCAGGCACCACACCGCCGTAAGCAGCGTGCATGGCAACTTGAGAGTGCAGCGTGTGAGCCAGCAAACCACGCTCAGTGCACACCAGAGCGACACCGGTTTCGTCGCATGAGCTTTCAAAACCCAAGATAATCATGAGAGCACTTGGTACGCGTTAATCTTCGATGCCTCGCGAAGCAAGATACTCTTCGTAAGTGCCTCGGTAATCGACCACAGCGCCGCCCGCTTGAATTTCCCAAATGCGGGTAGCAAGGGTCGAGACAAATTCACGATCGTGCGACACAAAAAACAAGGTGCCCGCAAACTTATCTAGCGCCAACTGCAAAGATTCGATCGACTCCATATCCAAGTGATTGGTGGGCTCGTCCATCAACAACACGTTATGCCGCCGTAGCATCAAACGGCCAAACGACATGCGATTTTTTTCGCCACCTGACAGCACATGAGGCTCTTTCGGTAAATCGTCGGCCGAGAACAATAGGCGACCAAGAATCGAACGAATTTGTTGATCATCGTCGGTCGGTTGGCGATGGTACGTCATCCAGTCAAACAGATTACTGTCTTTTTGTAAAAACTGATCTGACACGTCTTGCGCCATGTAGCCAGCATCGGTGTTTTCTGACCATTTCAAGGTGCCACGGTCGGGTGTCAGGTCATTGGCCAACATACGCAGTAAGGTGGTCTTACCCGCCCCGTTGGCGCCGATGATTGCAATTTTTTCGCCTGCTTCGACCATGGCTGAAAACGACTTGATCACCAAAGAGTCAAACGACTTTTGCACGTGCTCAAGCGTCACCGCCTGACGATGCATCACTTTTAAAATCTCGAAGCGGATGAACGGATTTTGACGTGACGAGGGCTTCACCTCAACTTGTGCCGCTTTAATTCGATCAATTTGCTTCAGACGCGAGGTTGCCTGACGGGCCTTAGATTTGTTGGCTGAAAAGCGTCGCACAAAGTCTTGCAACTCAGAGACTCGCTCTTTCGCTTTTGCGTTGGCATTGGATACGCGCTCGCGAGCCTGTGTCGAGGCAAGCATATAGTCATCATAATTACCAGGGTAGACGCGCAACTCACGAAAATCAAGATCGGCCATATGCGTGCACACTTGATTTAAAAAGTGGCGGTCATGGCTAATGATAATCATGGTGCTTTGATAACCATTCAGCACATTTTCAAGCCAACGAATCGTGTTGATATCTAGGTTGTTGGTCGGCTCATCTAGCAACAGCACGTCAGGGTTTGAAAACAGTGCTTGTGCCAGCAAGACACGCAGTTTCCAGCCAGGCGCAATTTCTCGCATCGGCAACTGATGCTGATCCACCGGAAACTCCAGGCCGAGTAAAAGCTCGCCGGCGCGCGCCTCGGCGGTATAGCCATCGTATTCAGCAAATTTGGCCTCAAGGTCGGCCGCACGCATATAGTCGTCGTCGGTGGCGTCAGCGTTCGCATAAATCGCATCGCGCTGGCTCATGGCCTCCCACATCTCAGTGTGCCCCATCAGCACCACGTCAAGCACACGCAAATCTTCAAAGGCGAACTGGTCTTGCCGCAACTTACCCATACGCAAACCAGGCTCTAAAAAAACATTCCCTGCGGTTGACTCAAGGTCACCGCCGATAATTTTCATGAGCGTGGATTTGCCCGAGCCGTTGGCGCCGATTAAGCCGTAGCGATTACCTTCGCCGAATTTGACGTTTACGTTTTCGAAGAGTGGCTTAGGGCCGAACTGAATAGTGAGGTTTGATGCTGTTATCACGAGAAGCCGATTGAGTAAATACGTTGGTTACAACTTGAAAAATAAGTATTGAGTGTAACAAGTCAGTACTTTTTGATCTTTTTTGTCCTACCTTCCCTATCATGCGCAACAGATGTCGAAGTACTTTCGGCATTCGTAGACAAATAAGGAGATTCGTTTGGAATCACTCACTATTTTATTTCATACCTTAGGGGGCTTTGTTTGGGGCCCTGTCATGTTGGTGCTACTGGTCGGCACGGGGGTGTACCTCACTGTCAGGCTGTTTGGTTTACAAATTTGGCTGTTACCTTATGCCCTGCGCATGGCGTTTTCACGCAAGCAACATCCCGATTATCCAGGTGATATTTCGCAATTTCAGGCGCTCATGACCGCGTTAGCCGCCACAATCGGCACCGGCAATATCGCAGGCGTCGCCACGGCGATCGTGCTGGGCGGCCCAGGTGCATTGTTTTGGATGTGGCTGTGCGCCATTTTTGGGATGGCCACCAAATATGCAGAGGGCTTACTCGCCGTCAAATACCGTGTGCGCGACGAGGACGGCAAGATGTCGGGCGGTCCGATGTATTACATCTCGCTCGGCTTAAATATGAAATGGCTTGGTATGTTGTTTGCCGTATTTGGAATGATCGCTGCGTTAGGCACAGGTGCCTCGGTGCAATCGAATTCACTTGCCGAATCCATGTTCTCGAGCTTTGGTGTACCTGGGTGGATCACTGGAGTCGTCTTGACAGCTGTCACAGCCCTCGTCATTGTGGGTGGCATCAAAAGTATTGCGCGCGTCACCTCGGTGATCGTGCCGTTTATGGCATTGTTTTATTTGCTGGGCGGCCTGCTCATTATTGTGCTCAATATCGAGTTATTGTGGCCTGCGCTAACGCTAATCATGACCGATGCGTTCACAGGGAGTGCAGTGGCTGGTGGCGCCTTAGGTACCGTGATTCGTTATGGCGTGGCGCGCGGAG
>JAIPCU010000218.1 GCA_021738045.1 Candidatus Methylopumilus sp.
TTCAGTTCTGTAGCCGATTTGACGGATGCCAGCTTTTTCAGCGGCGAGAAACAAAGCGGTGGGGCAGCTTTGACCGTAAATCTCTGTCACACCAGCGGCAACGAGTACGTCGACGATGGCGTGGGCCGCACGATAGCCGTCAAGATTTTGTCTCTCAAAGGTTCCTTTGGGTGACGAACTTGAGTTGCTCTTATTTTGCATTTCAGTTTTCGCGAGGCTGCAATTTACTTGTGGTAATCGACGTTGCCTGGCCAAGGTTCTTCTGAAATATCAAAGACCATTCCCTCAAAGCCGCGAAACTTGTCGGGTCGTTTACGGTCTGCGAGGGGGGCCAAATCCATTTCATCAACGTAGGGCACGCCACCTAGTTTTTCGACCATGTCAACGCAATGGTCTGCTTGGTCTGTGAAGACGCCAAAATGATGTAGGCCAACGTAATCCATGCCTTTACCGAGTTGGTCGGTTTTAAACTTTAAGAGTGCGATATTGAGCACGCCGTCTGTCAAAAAATATCCGCTCGCGCGCTCATTGTCCATATACTTGAGCTCTTTAAAGCCAAACACGTTCGTATAGAACTCTAGAGCTTTTGCTGGGTCTTGCGTGGCAATAACGAGATGACGTAACTGAGACATGTGCCTACTCCTACTCGAGGTGTGGTGAAAAATAGATTGAATGCAACTCACTATTCAGGGCGTATCCCGGCCGAGCGAACTAACTCACCAATCCGAACAGCTTCTCGCTCAATAAATTCGCTAAATTCTGCTGGGGTGTTGGGTAGCACCTCATTGCCTTGGTCGACCAGTTGTTTACGAAAGCTGGGTTCTTCTAGCACCTTGCGCAGTGAAGCATTTAATATTGCCAGCCGCGCTGGTGCCAGACCGGATGGTGCAAATAAACCAAGCCAAGTTGTCAATTCAAAACCGGGAATGGTATCGGCGATGGTGGGGACATCAGGTAACGCCGGTTGCCGCTCTCGGCTGCCGACGCCCAGAGGCTTAAGCTTTCCGGCGCGAATCAGCGAGAGCGATGTGGGTGGGGTGTCAAAGTAAGCGGCGAGGCGACCCCCGATTAAATCGGGAACAATCTGCGAACTGCCGCGATAGGGCACGTGAGCCAAATCGATCTTTGCCATGTTTGCGAGCATGACCAAGCCTAAGTGCGAAGCAGAACCATTACCGCTTGAGCCGATGTTTAACGGTGTTGGCGAGGCCTTGCTCATGGCAACGAAATCGGCGACGGTATTTGCAGGGCTTGCGGTAGACACCACCAACATCATCGGAGTCTGTGCGATCTTACCAATGGGCTGAAAGCCGCGAACGAGATCAAAGGCTAGGTTTGGGTATAGAAACCGATTGACTACTTGTGTCGCAGTATTGCCCAGTAGCAAGGTATAGCCATCGGGCTTGGCTTGCGCCACAAATTGCAGGGCGATTGTGCCATTGCTACCCGAGCGATTTTCGACAATGACCGGTTGTTTGACGAGAGCCTCTAGTCGCGAACCGACTAGTCGCGCCAAGACATCTGCAATCCCACCTGTTGCATAGGGCACCACAATTTTGATAGGTTCACTCGGATATTCGTCTGCACGAGCGGTGAAAGAGAGTAACAACGCAAACGACGCAAGACACCGTAACAAGTTATTTTTTTTCATCTTGCTCATCCTCTTGGAGATTGTTCAATTAGGGCAATCAATCGAGTGGTTTCTTCTGTGGTGGTGTCCCAGCGGCACACCAAACGAAACATGTTTGGGGCTCGACGATAAAACAAAACACCCTGAGCGATGAGGTAATCAACGGCTTTAGGGTTCAGTTCAACAAACAGTTCGTTGGCCTGCACGGGTGCGATCAGCTTGACGCCCTGTAGGTGTGCGATACCGTGCGCAACCGTTAAGGCAGCTGCGTTAGATTGCCGAGCCAAGCGTAACCACAGATCATCTTGCACGTAGGCCATGACTTGCGCTGAGGCAAAGCGCATCTTTGACCAGATCATGCCTGCGCGGCGTAAGTGAAAACCCATTTTTTTTGCGATATCAGGATTGAAAACGACGATCGCATCGGTCAGTAAGCCGCCATTTTTTGTCACGCCAAACGACAAAATATCGACGCCTGCTTTCCAGGTGAGTTCTGCTGGGGTGCAGCCAAGGGTGGCGACGGCATTGGCAAAACGTGCCCCGTCCATGTGTACTGTGAGGCCATGCGCGCGGGCAACCTGACCTAACGCGGCAACTTCTGAGACCGAATATATGGCACCCATATCGGTTGCCTGCACAAGGTTGACCGCCTCGGGTTGGTTTTTGTGTGCTTGCCCTTTGCCTGAACTGCTGATCGCTGCGTCAAGCGCGAGGGGGTCGACTTTGCCGTCAATGCCGTGCACCGGCGTGACTTTCAAGCCGCTGCCAAAAAAACTGGTGGCGTTACATTCAGAGGTATTGATATGCGCTTCGGGACTGCAATACACCGCACCAAAGGGGCTGCCGACGGCAGCCAAGGCGAGGGCGTTTGCACCGGTACCGGTTGGTATCGGAAACACCTGCACGGGGTGCTCAAACAAGGTACTAAAGCGCTGTTGTAATTGTTGGGTGTGTTCATCGCCGCCGTAACCCAAGACAGAGCCGGTATTGGCTTGTGCTAAAGCCTCGATCAACTCGGGTGCGGCACGACCGCAGTTGTCACTACGAAATTCTAAGCTTGGCATTGTGACACCCAATTTTTATGTGTAGCAAAGGTTGGCGCTTGTTTGACGCGACTCACGCCCGTTTAATTACAAACTGTGTTCCAAACACTCGCGCTGTGCTAGATCGCAATTTGTGTCCCTAACTCAACCACACGGTTCGCAGGAATATTAAAAAATTCGGTGGCACTCGTTGCGTTTTTAGACATCAGTCTGAAAATATGCGCGCGCCACGGGGAAAATTTACTTTTAACGGCGGGAACAACGGTTTCGCGTGCTAGGTAGAAGGTGGTCGACATCATGTCGAATGTCATTCCCTTCGCCTCGCAATGTTTGAGTGCGCGGGGGACATCAGGGTTTTGCATAAAGCCATACGTGACTGTGACCCGGCTAAAGTTTTGACCTAAATCCAGGATCTCAACTTGCTTTGAATGTTTAACAAAAGGTTTGTCTGCAGTTTTGATCGTCATTAGCACAACCCGTTCGTGCAAAATTTGATTGTGCTTAAGGTTATGCAGCAGAGCAGAGGGCACACCGTCGGACGAGCCCGTCATGAACACCGCAGTACCGCTAATGCGATGTACTTCAGCAGTAAATTCAATAAATGACTCAAGTGGCATGCTGCTTGAAGCCATTTCTGCGTTCACCAGTTTACGACCACGCAGCCAAGTGGTCAGCACAGTAAATGACACAACACCAACTACCAGTGGGAACCAGCCGCCATCCGGAATCTTGATGGCATTCGCGGCAAAAAAGGCTACATCAATCACTAACAAAGAGCCCGCCACCGACAGCACAAAGATCCAGTGCCAGTGCCACAACAGACGCATCACAAAGGCAATCAGTATGGTGTCGATCAACATGGTGCCAGTGACGGCAATTCCGTAAGCTGCTGCAAGATTTGACGAGGATTTAAAACCAATGACCAGACCCACAACCGCAAGGTAGAGCGTCCAGTTTGTAAAAGGCACATAAATTTGCCCCTCTTCTTTGCCGGAAGTATGAATAATCGACATACGGGGTAACAGGCCCATTTGTACCGCTTGGCGCGCCACTGAAAACGCGCCTGAAATCACGGCTTGCGAAGCAATCACGGTCGCTAATGTTGAGAGCGCGACCATTGGAATCAAGGCCCACTCGGGTGCCAACATGTAAAACGGATTGCGAATGGCCTGAGGGTCGTGCAAGAGCAGCGCGCCTTGTCCGAAATAATTCAACACAAGCGCGGGCATCACAAAGCCAAACCAGGCCAGGCGAATGGGAGAACGTCCAAAATGCCCCATGTCGGTATACAGTGCTTCGCCACCCGTGACGGCTAACACCACAGCGGACAAGGCAAAAAAAGCGAGCATGGGGTAGGCGCTAATGAACTGAAAGGCGTACCAGGGATTGAGAGCGGCTAAAATTTCTGGGTGTCTGAGGATTTGGTTGATGCCTAGGCCCCCCAACACCGTAAACCAGACAATCATGACCGGCCCAAAAAACAGGCCGACAAGGCCGGTGCCGCGTTTTTGAATCATAAACAGACCAGTCAGTACGATCACCGTGACCGGAATGACAAAATCTTTCAAGGTGGGCGCAATGATCTCAAGCCCCTCGACTGCAGACAAGACCGAGATGGCCGGTGTAATCATGCTGTCGCCGTAAAACAATGCAGCAGCAAAGATGCCAAGCATGGTCAGGAACCAAGATAGCCAAGCGGGATTCTGGCGCGACGTGATCAAAGCCAATAAGGCAAGCGAGCCACCTTCTCCGCGGTTGTCGGCGCGCATGATGATGACGACATATTTAATCGACACCAGCACCATGATGGCCCAAAACACCATCGAGAGCAGACCAAGAATATTGTCTGGAGTCGCCGCAATGGGATGGTGTCCGCTAAACAGTTCTTTGAGCGCGTATAGTGGACTTGTACCGATGTCGCCAAAGACAACACCAATTGCGCCTAACACTAGGGCGGGTAGTGCTTTACTAGTTTTCATTCGATCGCAAATTTAAAGCTGCAGGCATCAATTGTATTGAGTAACTGCAGTTCTGGGAAATTGCAAACCAAAGCGGACGTAATGACTCGGCGCACGTTGTTGTATCGAGGGTCGATCTGGCCCGATTGAGAAAAGGCGCTGAATCAGCCCGTCTGACGATCGCATTCAGTCGGGCTGCAGAATTGAACGATTTAATCCGCCTTAATGTTTCGTTCCTTCACGATCTTCGCCCATTTTTGAGTATCTGACGCGATTTGTTCTGTAAATTGCGCCGGAGTACTGGCAATGACTTCAGCCCCCATTTTTTCGAGCTGCCCACGCATCTCGGGTTGCGCTAACACAGCCGCGATATCGGTGTGCAATTTGGCAATCACCGCTTGAGGTGTTTGCGCT
>JAIPCU010000019.1 GCA_021738045.1 Candidatus Methylopumilus sp.
GTGAACCTAGAAAACCCTGAAACCCGCCAATTTGCGACCGACGACCCTAAAGCGTTTCTCAGACAATATTCTGACCGCACCATCTTCGATGAAATACAACGCGCGCCTCATCTTCTAAGCTATTTGCAAGAAATCGTTGATCAAAACAAGGTTAACGGGCAATTTGTTCTGACGGGCTCGCATCAATTACTCCTGCGCGAGGCCGTCACGCAATCGCTGGCGGGCCGCACCGGGATTTTGCACCTGTTCCCTCTTTCGATCGCAGAATTACACCAAGCCAAGGTTGATTTTGATACGCCGAGCGAATACATCTTTCAGGGGTTTTTACCCCGCATCTACGATCAGCAGCAACGGCCACACACAGCGTACGCAAACTACTTTCAAACCTATGTCGAGCGGGATGTCAGACTACTGATCAAACTCAAAGACGTGGTTCTTTTTGAAAAGTTTATGAAACTACTAGCGGGTCGTGTCGGCCAAGTCATCAACTATCAGTCGCTGTCGAGCGATGTCGGTGTAGATGGGATGACCATCAAGGCCTGGCTGTCGATTCTAGAGGCCTCATTCGTCATTTTTCGTCTGCCGCCCTACTTCGAAAATTTTGGCAAACGCGTGATCAAGACCCCGAAGATTTATTTCACCGACACGGGATTGCTCTGTTACTTGCTGGGGATTGAGCGCGTCGACCAAGTTGGACGCGATCCATTAATCGGTAACATGTTTGAAAATCTCGTTGTACTTGAGGCGCTCAAGGCACGCTACAACCAAGGTCTCACGCCTAATCTCTATTTTTATCGAGACAATCAAGGTCATGAAATCGATCTGTTGCACACGCAGGGCAGCGAACTATTGGGGATCGAGATCAAATCCGCTAGCACCTGGAATACCAGCTTTAAAAAAGCATTACAACATTTTGACCAAAAGCTAAAACCACTTGCAAAGCGTGCAATCGTTTACAGCGGCAAAGCAATTGAATTTACTGATGGCGTGCAAACCCTATCGTATAAAGATGTGAGGCAATTATTGGCACCAATCGCCACACAGCATCAATCGCGATGATCGTTCACTATTGCAATATTTTTGCGCGATGATCAAGCTTGTGGAATATTACCAATCCGAACCTTGCCCGGCTGATCTAACAACGCCGCGGCAATCGTGCGACGATGCTCTGCCGCCGTGCCGCCACGCAAGCTCCACGAGCCCACTCGGCGATACCAAAGGTTCAGATCAAAATCACGAATAAAACCCATGCCGCCATGAATTTGCTGCGCCGAGCGCACCACCATCATGCATTGTTCGTTACCAAACGATTTTGCCTGAGCAACGTTGACGCGATGGGGTAATTTTTGATCGATGCGCCATAACGCTTCGCGAGCAAGCATGGTGGTACCGTCAATCGCATTGACCATGTTGGCACACAAATGCTGAATGGCCTGAAACGCACCGATTGGCTGACCGAAGGCTTCACGCTGTTTGGCATGCGCCACGGCCATGTCGAGTGTTCTGCGACCTGCACCCGCCATCATTGAGGCGTACAACACTGCAGAAAAATCCATGACTTCAAGTGCGATCACGTTGCCTTGCGCTGATGAACCCACGCGCGCGTTTAACGGCACCCTGACGTTATTGAACTGCACGTTGGCTTCGCCATCTTTTGCCATCGACACCAAGGCATCGCTGCTTAAGCCCGTTGCGTCAGTCGGCACCAGCACAACACCCAAGTTGTGAGGAGCAGTCGCCTCGCGATAGACCACCAAGCATTGCTTCGAGGCGCGATAGCTACCCACAAAAGTTTTTGTGCCGTTGAGCACAAGCCCATTACCTTCGACTCGACCTTCGAGCTTGATTGACTCGGGCGTCCAACGACCATTGGCCTCGGTCACGGCATGACTCAAAATCAGTTCACCAGTCAGCACTGACTGCAAGAGTTGCTGTTGTTCTGCATTGCCATACCGGTCGATAATCATGGCTGGCACCATGGTCGAATGCAAGGGAATAGGCGCAATGTGATAACCGGCTAATTCAAACAGTAAGGCAAGATACGTTAAGGGTAATTCTTGACCACCGTTTTTATCTGACAGGCAAAGTTGCAACCAGCCGTTTTCAGCGAACTTTTCCCATAACGCTGGCGAATACTGCAACGGGTCGGTTTCAATCTTACGGACCAACGCAGACGTACATTCACCAGCCAAAAACTCTGAGGCTGCTTCTCGGATTTGTACTTCTTGGTCGTCAAGCAAAATATCCATGATTCAATTTACCTTTGTTCTTATTTTGCCGCGCGCGGCAGGCCCAGGCCAATACGCGCCACTTGATCGCGCATCACCTGAACGCTACCGTGGTTAATCGTTGACTGATAGGCGCCCAAGATATTGTGGGCAAAAACGCCCTTTTCAATTGCAGTGGGCGAGCCTTGCATCAACTGCGCAAATGGCCCGAGGATCTGACTGATGGCTTCGGTCGTACGCACGCTGTGCTCAGGCGCAAAGACTTTTTCGGCCGACCCTTCGTACGTAAATTTGCCGCCGCTCTGCTCGATGCAAATACTGCGCATCGTCATCAACCTGCAGACTTCAGCTTCGGTCCACATCTCGGCGATTTTGTCGCGTACTTGCGCGTCTTCGCGCAACGATTTTTGCAACTCGCCCTCGCCATGCAGCCAGTTCACGATATCTTCATCACGCATCACAGAAATCAAGTAGCGCCAGGCGCCCACGCGATCTAAATTCAAACCACGCCGAGCCACTTCCCAACCACCGCCCTCTTCGCCCAACAAGCAAGATACAGGCACCTCGACGTCGTCGAAAAATACTTCGTTGGTTCGCTCTTCACCATAAGTGGTGCCAAAGGGTGCTGGCGGATCGTTTTGCACTGTCCACAGCGGGCGAACGGTTAAACCGGGCATGTCCATCGGTACGAGCAAAATCGATAAACCGCGATGACGGACTGAGTCGGGATCCGTACGACACATCAAGTAGATGTGCGTCGCATTTTGCGCGTTGGTGGTGTAAATTTTTTGGCCCGTGATAATGTATTTGTCACCGACACGTTTCGCACGGCAGCGAATGCCGGCCAAGTCAGTACCACAGCCAGGTTCGCTATACCCTTGGCAAAAAATGATTTCACGCTTAATGGCGCCCGGCACAAATTCTTCTTTTTGTGCAGCGGTACCAGCAGACAAGATCGCCGGTGCACCGGTACCGCCACCCAAGGTAATACCGGTGGCTCGATAAAACTCTTCTTCGATGACAAACTGCGCAGTACGATCGCCACCGGCACCGCCGAATTCGGCCGGCCAACTCCAGGCAAACCAACGCTTTTCATTGACGGTATCAAAGAAGGCGCGAATCGCTGGCCCCCACCCTTCGCCACGCTTACCCGCGCTATTTTCGGCACGCACTTCTTCAGTGAAATGCTCGGCCAAAAACTCGCGTACGGTTGAACGCAGTTTTTCTTCTTCAGCACTGAACAAAAAATTCATTGTTGTCTCTTTAGTTATTCAGATAAATCAATTAACTAAACGTTACTCTTTAAGGGCTCTAGGCGCAACGCAGGCGCCTCAACTACGCCACAAGTGCTTACAGCACCTCGTAGACGTCATAAATTGGGCCAGCAGCCTCGCGGCGGCCGGTCGCCACACAGATGATTTTATTGAGCCAACTATACTTTTCTGAGCCTGTTTCAAGCACCGGAGTGGTGCGAAAGTAATACTCAGCTGGATCAACCTTTTCGCCTTTGTTCAAGCGGGCCATCACGTCTTTGGGACCGTGACGCAAACCACGATAACTCATGTAAATCAGCTGATTGTCATCCGTTTCGAGAATCAGGCGTACATCTAAGGTCAACACATCGTCTGGACGCATCAGCAACCAGTCGCCCCCAGGAGCGGCTTTGACTGTGCCGCGAATCCGATCGCCCTCGAACGTGCCACCCGTAACATTGGCAATCTTTCTCCCCCCCACCGGAGTCTGCCCTAGGTCAACAATATTGGGGACTGTTAGAACGATTTGAAAGATATGGCGTGTCTGGATCATATTGGTCTCTTTTTAGGGATGTATGTATTGATGTCGCGAACGGCTATTTTCTTGAAGCAACCATCAACGCGTAGTTGCCGTCTTTAAAATAACCGAATCTAAAATTCAACGGTTTGGTGTCATCTCGTTGGGCGAAGGCTTTTGCAAGGTCAACGTGGTAACTTGGAAAAGAGTGATGGGCAACGACAAATTTGCCAAACAAGGCAACTTGGTGTGCGCGAATCAGAGTCGAATAACTCAAACCCGTTTCATCTTGCACGATCAAAGGAGAATTCGCGAGCACTTGATTGGCGATCATGTTAAAGCCAACATTTTGTGGCAAATGCGAAGCCGCCTTGAACAACACGGGGTATTTCGTGAGGGTAGAAATCAAGGCAAGGTTTTGTGGTGCGTCTTGAAGGCCTGGGTTTGACAGATCAATTTTCAGATAGTCGATCACAATCGATTTACCTTGCTTGCTGGCCTGTATGCGCACCGAACGCCAACGCGGTGTATCTGTCGAGAGCTCTTGCAACGAGCCGTCTGCAACAACTTGTATCGGTACAACACGTTCAATCTCAAAGCCCTGCAAAGTCAAAAAACTCACAATAAACGTACTGGCACCGATGTTGGCACGGGTTGAATACAAATACTTTTCGAGATAAGAGGTCACATAAAAACCATTCTCACCAAAGTGTTGCCAGGCTGAGGTCAGCACAGCAAGACTTGGGTCGATGAGATCGGGGGCAAGGTTCGCCAAATCCAACGGACGTTCAGCGTTTTGCATCGCTATCATGACGTAGCGCTGTGCCGACGGAAACAGCTGATACACCGTGACAAAGTCTGGGCCAGAAAAAGGATAAAACACCGTGTCGGGCGCTACAGGTAACTCAGCCAAGGCCCACTGAGACATCGGGTCTGCAATCCTTTGACTGTAGCGTGCCCAATTTGCAGTCACCTCTTTTGAGAAAGCGGCCCAACGAGGGCTTTGCGCAAGTGCCGGCGGCAAACCGGTGACTGGGTCTTGGCCCGCCAACAGGATTGCGGCAGTGCGCACCGAAGCTGCCGTATCTTTCATCTCAGCCGCCACAGGGAGCGCTGGGGCATTGCGCGGCAGCTCGGTTGGCTGAGCAACCGCAACAGCAGTGCGTATCGGCTCAGCGGGCTGTGGCACCGTGGCAGGGCTAGGCGACGGCTGGGTCGCCTGCACCCCTACGGCGGGGCTGCGCGACGGCTCGGTCGTCTGTATCCCTACAGCGGGGCTGCTAGGCGGCTCGGTCGTCTGAGCGCAGCCGATACCGACAAGCAAGGCTCCTGCAGCTGTTGCCAGACGGATGGACCTTTGAAACTCACGCATAATTTTTCTTTAAGTGGATTAGGACCGCAACTAAGATATTGAGCTAAATTGGCGATGAAGTTTAATCCAAGTCACACATTTTCGGCACAAACACTATGTACACCCTCTACTTTCGCGCTCGGTTTTGGTTTTTGGCTTGTGCTCTCGGGGCGCTCGGACTTGGGTCATCAGCCCATGCCCAGAACCAGCCCTACCCTAACCGTCCTATCAAACTGGTTGTGCCCTACCCAGCCGCAGGCAATGCCGACATTACTGGGCGAGTCATTGCCAAAAAGCTGGGGGCCCTGCTCAACACGACGGTGATTGTTGAAAATCGCAGCGGTGCTAACGGCATGATCGGTACCGATGCCGTGGTGAAAGCGCCAGCTGACGGCTACACGCTGCTGATGGCCGCAAGCGGTCCTATTGTGATCAACCCCGTCCTGTATGCCAAGGTACCCTACGATCCAATCAAAGACTTGCAACCAATTAGCCAGATCTTGTCGTTTCAGTATGTATTGGTCGTCTCTGCAGCCTCATCGATCAACACGTTGAACGATGCGGTGCTGCAGGGCAAAGCGCAGCCAGGCAAGCTGAGTTTCGGCTCAACCGGCATCGGCGGCGGGGGCCACTTAGCCGGCGAAATGTTTTCGATCTTAAGTGGTGCACAATTTAATCATGTCCCCTATAAAGGTAGCGCGCCAGCTCTCGTGGATCTGCTGGGCGGGCAACTCGCCTTTACGTTTGATACCGTGTTAACCGCCTCACCTTTAATACAAGAGAAGCGGTTAAAGGCCTTCGCGGTGTCAGGGCCAACACGCGCGCGTTCGCTACCCAATATCCCCACCATGCAAGAGGCGGGCTTTAAGGATTTTGATATTACGCAATTTATAGGTTTGCTTGCTCCAGCCGGTACCGAACCAGCCATCATCGAACGGCTCAATGCCGCTAGCGTTCAGGCGGTAAAAGACCCCGAGGTCATTGAGGCCTTGCAGACCAAGGGAGGCAACGATCTGGTGGGTAGCTCTTCAGCTGAGTTTGCAGGGCTCATTAAACGAGAGCTTGAGATGTACAGCGCCTTAATTAAGCGAGCCAACATCAAAGCAGAATAACGCTGTCAGTATCTGTCTACAAAAAAGTTAGCCTAACAGACTAGATTTTCTTGAATTGCAGCGCGTTTATAACCACTATAAGGGCTTTCGCGCGAGGGTGGTTCGACTCTTGTAACCTGCGCGACATCTTATTGATAACGGCGGTTGAGGTCATGCACTCTTTGGGTTCGAGTTATCGCGCGATCGTCATTGGCTCATCGGGCACGATTGGTGAGGGTTTTGTTGCCGCGCTCAGGCAAGATCCAAATTGCGCGCTCGTAGTTGAAGTCTCAAGGCATGACATACCTGGGTTTGCGCTTGAGGATGAGGCTAGCCTCGCGGCAGCCGCGACCGCGTGTGCCATACAAGGGCCCTTTCATTTAATCGTTGATGCAACTGGCGCCCTGACGATTGATGGCAAAGGTCCTGAAAAGCACTTAGGCGCATTGGACGCAGCACGCCTGATGCGCAGCTTTCAAGTCAATGCGATCGGCCCTGCCTTATTACTCAAATATTTTTTACCGCTGTTCGCAAAAGAACGGGTCATTTACGCTAAGCTGTCTGCCCGCGTCGGAAGCATCAGCGACAACTCAAAGGGTGGCTGGTACGGCTACCGTGCCTCAAAGGCCGCAATCAATATGTTTTTACAAACGGCCGCAATCGAGTTTGCGCGTAAAAATCCACAAGCGATTTTGGCAGCGTTGCAACCAGGTACTGTTGCGTCACCTTTATCTCAACCCTTTGCGACTCCTGATCACTGCACCCCAGTGGGTGAATCAGTCGACGGTTTGCTTGAGGCGCTCGATGCGTTGGCGCCTAAATCGTCTGCGCACTTTGTAGATTTCAAGGGTGAATCGATCGGTTGGTGACGCATCTGTTGGCCATCCCATTGTTGGCCACACCAACAGAGCCCTTCAAGGTTAATGATGCAAGTCCCTGAACCGCAACATCTAAGATCTTCGCTCATGTCATCACCCAAGTCATGCTGTTAAGCCTTTTTTGTTCAGCGCTGTATCGTTGGTCAGGCTGTGTGCCGCCTTGCTAGAACTTCGTAAGGCTTGATGTTTAGTCAGGCGCCCATTCATTCTCTTGCGCCACATCCTAAACGAACTCTTTTTCATGTGGCTCCGCATAAAGTCAATCACCGAGGCCTCAGTGAGGCCGTACTGCAAACGAATCATTTCGAAAGGCGTTCGATCTTCCCATGCCATCTCGATGAGTCGTGACCGCTCAGCCTCGGTGAGTGGCTCGATCAGGCCCATGCAAGGGCGCCCGAACTCGCACTCATACTCATATTCGTACTAGGACTAGAACTCGAAATCGAACTCACCCCAGCAATTTGATCAATGATTTTTTGTGAAGCCAAAAAATCTTTCAACATTTCGCAATAGGTATTTTCGTATTCGTAAGAAACAGTGTCTTTTTCTTTCGCATTTTGAGCAACCGGCGGGTGCGGATCGTCAAAAATCTGCACAACGTCCCAGGCCGTTATTGTGGCTGGATCAGCTTTGATCTCGTATCGCTTTTCGGCGCCTCTAAACGAACGAACAATGCCGTGATCGTCGAGCAACTTAAGCATGCCGTGCAAAGACGATACCGACAAGCCTAAGGCCGCTGATAGTTCACGGGTGGTTGGCGGGTGTTGGTGCCCTTTTGCCGCAATAAAAACAGTGGCGTTTAAAGCACATAAAGCTCTATTCGACAGCATAGCGACCTCTAAATCAATTTGTTGAGTAGAAATTAACACCTTTATATCAATTTTCTAGCAATAAATCAAATTATGAGTAGATTTTAAAGGATTTTCATCAAATATATTTGCTATAATCTACTCAAATACTATTCAAATTAAATTTTACTTATATTTATGTCCTCTATTGCCCCACCTCTGTTTTATCGTATCGGCGCGGTGTCCAAGCTCGCAAATGTGCCAGTCACTACCCTGCGAATCTGGGAGACCCGTTATCGGGCTTTTACGCCTACTAAAACCCATGGACAGCACCGACTCTATGGGCAAGATGATGTGTTGCGCGCCACCTTGCTCAAGCAACTGAGTGAGCAAGGCCACGCCGTCAGTGGCATTGCCTTGCTTGACAGCACGCAGTTGCGACTCTTGCATACCCAAGGGCTCTCGGCTTCAGCCCTGCAACGGGTCGTCACACAAGCGCCGCCGCTCAGCGCGTGTGTGGTCGGCACAGGATTCGCACAACGGTTAGCGTCAAATCGCCACAAACTTGGGCTCTTCGCAGAACACGCCGAGCGCGCCAAAGTTTTCTCAGATCTGGCCTCTGCGTGCGCAGCGACCGAACGCACTCCAACCGACCTGCTCTTGATTCGCCTGAACACGATTCAAGACAGCACCGTTTCAGACCTGCTTGAGTTTGTAAGAAGAAGCCGCGCAACCCATACTCTACTGTTATATGTGTACGGCGCCAGCAGCAATCTGCAAACACTCAGCGATGCCGGTATTACCGTGCGCAAAGACTCGATCTCAGACGCAGAGCTCAGCGAATGGGTTCGCAACGCCAGCCTTGAGCAGGCTTTGCGAAGGGCTGGCGCACCGACGACAGGCCGCAAGGCAACTCCAAAAAAATACTCTGATGAAACACTGTCGAGGGTGGCAAATATTTCAACTGCAGTCTTGTGCGAGTGCCCACGCCACGTGGCTGAACTACTGAGCCAGCTGTCGAGCTTTGAGCAATACAGCCAAGAGTGCTTAAACAAAAATTCAGCAGATCAACAGTTGCATGAGCACTTAGCCGAAGTGTCGGGTCAGGCACGCGCACTGTTCGAGCACGCACTTGAACTCATCGCAGCGCACGAGGGGATTACACTCTAGCAGTTAGACAACAGGCTATCTAATCGAACACCTAGCGAGTCAATCCTCTGACAGGTTCACTGCTAGGGTCTTGGCTATCACTTTTCAGTTTGCAACGCGTACTCTTGTAACTGCTCAAGAGTGACAAACTCAAGGGCTTTGGCGTGAGTGCTTTCAAGAATCACAAACGGCGCCACACCGGCATGTAACGCTTCTTTCCAGCGCAGGGCGCACAAGCACCACCGATCACCCTCTTGCAAACCGGCAAAGCGATACTCGGGGCGCGGTGTCGACAAATCATTGCCGCGACTTGCCGAAAACTCTAAAAACTCTTGTGTGACCTTGGTGCAAACGACATGGCTACCCAAATCCTGCATGTCGGTGTTGCAGCAGCCGTCGCGGTAAAAACCTGTCAACGGGTCGTAAGAACAAGGCATTAGTTCAGTGCCCAACACATTCAAGGCATTTGCAGTCATTTTCGACCCTTTAAACCAAAAAAACAGAGTAAATTTCAAACACTAAGGTTAAACCTTTTGACCCAACCGTGGGCAGCTAAATACTTCATGTCTAACACCAATTCACCCGCAGCTCACACTTCAATCATCGTTCAGTTCGATTCGCTCAAAGACTTCATCGCGCGTGCGTTGCAAGCCAACGGGCTGCCCGCTGAGCACGCAAACAAAGTTGCCTCACTGATGGCGCAAGCCGATCTGCAGGGCTCTGACGGTCATGGCGTGATTCGTTTGCCGCAATACGTCAAGCGCATTCGAGCAGGTGGCATCAATATCAACCCGCAAATCAAAGTCGTACAAGACAAGGCCGCGATGGCCGTGGTCGATGGCGACAACGGGATGGGGCATCTGGTGGTGTCGCACGCGGTTGAGCTCGCGATCAAAAAAGCTGCCGACGCTGGTGTCGCTTGGGTTGGCACGCGCAATAGTAATCACGCAGGCCCGGCCTCGCTTTACGCGCGCATGCCAATCGCGCACGACATGATTGGTTTGTATTTTGCAGTGGGCAATGCCAACCATTTACCGCCTTGGGGCGGAATGGACATGCTGCTCTCGACCAATCCAATCGCGGCCGGCATCCCTGCAGGAAGCGAACCTGCCGTCGTGCTAGACATGGCAACAACCGTAGCAGCTTACGGCAAAGTCAAAGCCAAAGCCAAGCGTGGTGAAACCATGCCGGAGGGCTGGATGATCGATCGCCAGGGCCGCCCCCTCACCGACCCGAACCGTGCCGATGAAGGCTTTTTATTGCCAATTGGCGGGCACAAGGGGTATGGCCTCGCCTTGATCGTTGGGTTGCTGGCGGGCACGCTACAAGGTGCCTCAATGGGTAAAGAGGTCGTTGACTTCAATAAAGATCACGTGACCCCCACCAATACCGGACAAGCGATCTTAGTGATCGATCTAAAAGCCTTTGGCGAACCCGGTTTCTTTAAAGGCGCGGTCGATCAGCTTGTCAAAGATCTTCGTGCAAGCGAACGCCTGCCCGGCGTTGACAGAGTGTGGCTGCCTGGCGAGCAGAGCCACGCAAAACGTTTGGCTTACAAAGAGCAAGGGATCCCTCTTGCTCCGGTTCTCGTTGCAGATTTAAATGCCTTGGCAACTGAACTTGGTATCGCAGCACTCACTGTTTAACTTTTGGAAATCTCATGCCTCGGATCCCCACCTCAGCCAGTTGGTTACAATTCGAAAGCTTCTCTGCACAATGGTTAAAAGGCCATCGGCTCTCAGAAAGTCGTTTCAAGGACCACGCCGTCTCAGCACACTGGTTAAAGGGCTTGATGCTGGCGCTGCTCACGCTCGCATCGTTGTGTCTAACGCCAGCACAAGCGCAAGACAGCTACCCCACTAAACCCATCCGCATGATTGTGCCTCTGGCCGCTGGCAGCGCCGTGGATGGTGCGGCGCGCCTGTTAACCGCTAAGATGTCGCAGAACCTGGGGCAACCCATCGTGATTGAAAATATCACTGGGTCATCGGGGCTCATTGGGGCAGATCGTCTCGCCAAGGCAGCGCCCGATGGCTATACGATTGGCGGCGTCAACGACAGCATCTTGACGATGTTGCCGCACATTTATTCGAACATCCCCTGGAATGCACTGAAAGATTTTGAGCCGATTTCATTGGTCGCGACGATTGAATGGGGCATCGTGGTGGCAGACCAATCGCCTTATAAAACTCTCAATGATTTTATTGCGGCGGCCAAGGCAAATCCAGGCAAAATTAATTATGGTTCAGGCGGTAGTGGCAGCCCTCAGCATATCGCCATGGCACTGTTTGCTCAACGTACTGGTATCGATCTGGTGCATGTGCCTTACAAGGGCGCCACACCCGCAGCTGTTGCGGCCGCCGCAGGGCAAGTTGAGGTGTCCTATCAAGGATTAGGCACAGTCACCTCACTGATTCAGGGCGGTAAGTTACGCCTGCTGGCAGTCTCGACACCCGAGCGCCTTGCACAATATCCAGATGTTCCAACCGTTGTGCAGGCCGGTGTCAGCGATTTTTTCTTTAACTCGTGGTTTGCGATGATTGCCCCCGCTGCGACTCCCAAACCTATCATCGAAAAATTAAACGCTGAAATGCAAAAGGCACTGACTGATCCGCAAACACGTGAGCGCCTGGTGGCCTTAGGCGTGACCATACGCGGCACAAGTGCTGCTGAGTTTGCTCAAGCCACACAAAAACAATATGCCTTATATGGCAAGCTGATTAAAGATAATAAGATTCAAGCGGATTAAGGACAGTGACGGCACTGCCTAAACGCTTTGGCTATATCTATGCACAACGGGCCCTTCAAGAAGCCCATGGTCAAGTTAGAGCGCAAACTCTCGGGCACACTTCTTGCTTGACGTTTAAAATGTACTTTCACTTTTCAGGATAAAACCTCATGCGCTTGAATCGTTACTTAAACTCCTTGTTGGCGATCTTGGCTCTTAGCGTGGGCGTTTCGGCACCCGCGCTGGCACAAGACTCGTATCCATCCAAGCCTCTTAAAGTCGTTGTGCCGTTTCCGGCTGGCGGGGCCACTGATATTTTGACGCGCGCCATTACAGAAAAACTGGCTGTGAAGCTTGGGCAGTCTGTGGTCATCGAAAACAGACCAGGCGCGGGTGCCAATATCGGTGCGGCCTACGTGTCGAAGGCCGCACCCGACGGATACACCATCCTGATGGGCTCAATTGGTTCACACTCGATAGCAGTCAGTTATTACAAAGACCCTGGTTACAACTTCATGAGGGATCTCACTGCGATTTCGATGGCCGGCACCTTGAGCAATATCGTTGTCGTCAGCAACGAGTTACCCGTTAAGAATTTGGCCGAGCTCGTGGCTCTGGCTAAAAAAGAGCCAGGCAAACTCACCTGTGGTTCGTCAGGTACGGGCGGCTTGATTCACTTAACTTGTGAAATGTTCAAAGTTGCCGCAGGCATTGACGTCTTGCATATCCCCTACAAGGGCACGTCGCTTTTAATGCCTGATCTCATTTCAGGGCGAGTCACGATGGCGCTTGATACCTTGCCACCCTATTTGCCCATGCTCAAAGACGGTAAAGTGCGCGCGCTTGCAATCACCACTTCCAAACGCTCGGCGCTGATGCCCAATTTACCCACCATCGCCGAGTCGGGCTATCCAGGGTTTGAATCGATTGCAAGTTACGGCTTTTTTGCGCCGACTGGCACATCGCCTGCAATCATCGAGCGTTTAAATCGCGATATCAATGCGGTACTGATTGACCCTGAACTCAAGGCGAAGTTGGTGCAGCAGGCAATTGAGCTTGAGGGTAGTACACCCCAAGCGCTGGCTGCCTTTGTGGATGGTGAAATCGCTAAATGGGCGAACGTCATCAAGGCCAGCAACATTCAGCGCGAATGATTGAACCGACCTGAGCGCAGCCCCTAAGCTACGTCGGCTTCGGGGCTGCGCTCGGCACCGTATTGCGTAACAACAGCAGCGGGGGCAACACCAGCAACCAGGCGATACGGGCTTGATACCGATGGTGGGGTTTAGAGAGCGCTCCGGTTGCGAAGGCGTTTGCCACAACACCTAGCCAAAGTATCAAAATAAAACTCACGACTAATTTGGTGTGCACGCGCTCAAGCGTTGCGTGCGTGTGATTTCGCTGTGTGGTGCGCTTGCGCCACGCCACAAATAGCACATACAGGCCAAATACCGCTGCACAATAAAACACCCCGACAGTCAGACGGCTGAACCAGACAGCATCTGCGACCAGCGTGTTGTTCATTTGCCGAGAACCGTTCATGCTCTCAAGCTCTGCTGCTGCAAAATGCTCGCGCACACTTTTGGCTACCGTCACGTCTAGATGATCAGAATGCAAGGTGTCGCCCAATTGAATCATCCACAGCTGCTGGGCCATATTGTTTAGGCCAGAGAGCAAGACGGGCCAAGGCTTGGTACGCAGTACGTAGGACACGATCTCTGAGGCCTCTGGTGCCAAGCCAATTGGGCCACCAGGATGGCTCCAGACAGGACCCTTGCCATTCCATAAAAACTCATCGCTATCCGTAGGCAAGCGGTCGACCCATGCGCAGAGATACCAGTTTTTTTGTGCACAGTATTTTTCTAGTATCTCTTTGGTGTTGCCATCGCCCGACAAACGAGCAAGCATAAAGACTGAACCATGTGGAGAGATCGCAGCGTTTTGAAACGCATACAAATTGGTGCCAAGCAATAGTGCAATGGCGCAAGCCAAGGGCAATACCGCGACTGCTAGACGACGCCAACCAAGACAGAGCACACCAAGCAAACAGGCCGCAGCAATCACCAGATGCGACAGATGAACCGCGATCGCCAAGGCACCAAGCACGACCAACCACACCATTTCAACACGATTCAAACGTGTCGAAAAACCTAACAAAAAAATACACAGCACCGCGATTGCCGCAAAAATATCAGGCATTAGAAAACTCACAAACCAGGGGGCCGTACTCGCTAACGCGAGTGCCCCACAGACAAGCAGATGACGCTTGGCGACAGGCCAGGTCACCGAGACCAGACTTGGGCGAGGTGACACCACCTGCGCGGCCTTTGGCTCAGGCGTCAAGGTCACAATCACCAACCAAAGCAAATGCGACACAAGCAACGCCTGTGCAATCACCACTAACCAAAGCGTTTGCCACGCATGAAATAAAAGAATCAGAGGGCCATAGACGTAAGGCTTGTCCCAATTCATAAAGCCGGCCACAGGCTGCGAGATGAAGACATGCGAGTCGCTGTAGAGCAGTGGATAGCCGTTATAGATTGCAGGCCAGAGCAACAACAAACCGCCAATCACGATACAACCAAACTGGATAAGTTTTGAATTCATCAATATTTTCAATACGTTGAATATAACTATTCGATTAAGATGTACTGTATACATAAAAAAATGTACTAACTTACCTTGCTAAGATATACTATGTCGCATTGAGGTGACTTGTAGATGCCACTCCCACGTTCAATCCCTTCAGGCCAAACGCAGTTCATTGCGCAACGCTATCGAGCCTTGCTTGAGCAACGTGGGCACCGCGTGCCCGCCAGTTTAAAAAAACTCACAACTCAGGATGATGCTCAGCCTGCATTAATGCTCGAGCAAATCCAACAGCTTGAACGCGCAAAACTCACCACCCAGGCTGATTACCTCACGATCCGCACTGCAGCACGACTCAGGGTGCTGCGGGGCTCGGGGCAAACCGAGGCACGAACCGCCTACGGCACAGTCGAAGCCGATCGACAACGCCTCAAACGCACTCAACAAAAGCTTCAGCATACACAGGCGCACGAACAGGCGATTCAAGCCTGGGCGAACGGCGGTCGCTTTGCAGTGTATTCAGCTGTCATGAAAGAATTACCCGCTGATCAAGTCATCTTGGCCGATCAGCTTTTAATGGATTTGATGAACAAGCAGCCCTACCTTGAGGCCGCGCAATATCAGCTGATGCTTTCGCTGGCACTCAAATCAACCTGAGTTGCCGCGAGCCCTGAAGCGAAGCCGTTATACCAAACGCTGCATCCAACCATGTCGGTCGGGTGCGCGCCCCGACTGAATATCAGTCAGCTCTTGACGTAAAGACATGGTGAGTTTGCCGGCTGGCGCATGTTCGTCACCTGCTATAAAGCCACGCCCTTTGAGCGCCGCGATTGGTGTCACCACCGCTGCTGTGCCACAGGCAAAAGCTTCGGTGATGCCACCTGAGGCGATCCCCTCACGCCACTCATGAACGGTAATTTTGCGCTCTTGAACCTGGTGACCACGATCGCGAGCAAGTTGGATAATGCTCATACGCGTGACACCCTCAAGAATGCTGCCCGTCAACTCTGGCGTGACTAGCGTGCCATCTTTCAGTACCAAAAATACGTTCATGCCACCGAGCTCTTCGATGTACTTGCCTTCTTGCGAATCTAAAAACAACACTTGCGGGCAACCGTTTTCGTAGGCCTCTTGCTGAGGCAACAGAGAGGCCGAATAGTTACCACCACACTTGGCAGCACCTGTACCACCGTGAGCCGCACGCGAATGATCTTCAGCCAGCCAGATCATCACAGGCGCCACACCTTTGGCAAAGTAAGGGCCTGCCGGGCTAGCAATCACATAGTAGGCCGCACGGTGCGCCGAGCGCACACCCAAAAAGCTTTCGTTCGCAATCATGAAAGGCCGAATATACAAACTCATTTCGCCCGAGCCCGGCACCCAAGCGGCGTCTGCGGCAACAAGCTGCTTAATCGACTCAAGAAACAAATCAGTTGGCAGTGGCGGCAAGGCGAGCCGCGTGGCTGAGCGCTGCATACGGGCAGCATTTTGTTCAGGACGAAACGTCCAGATTGAACCATCGGGGTGACGGTAGGCTTTCAGGCCTTCAAAAATCTCTTGGGCATAGTGCAAGACCGACGAAGCCGGATCAAGCATTAAGGGGCCGTAAGGCTTGAGCGCAGCGTCGTGCCAACCTTGCTCTAAGGTCCAATCAATCGACACCATATGATCGGTAAAGTACTTACCAAAACCGGGGTTTGCGACGATCGCTTCGCGCTCGGCCTGAGGCATAGGATGAGTAGACTTGAGCGATCGAAAGGCGAGAGTAGATTGTGCAGTCATGGCAAGGTTCAAGTGATTAGATATATTTGCACTTGATTATAGCCATGTGATTGACGATTACCTCAATCGCGCTCTTGCAGGCGCAGCCTGCGCTCTTGCTCTTCGCGGCGGGTGTCTTCGATTTCTTGCAGCAAGCCAGCCATATCAACGGGTGTCGTGTCGGCCGCCACAAAGCCCGTTAAGGCGGTTTCGGGCGTTAAAGTCCCAGCCACATAGTGTTGCCAAATTTCTTTGGCATAGGCCATTGTCAGCAATTGCGGGGCAAACTGACCAAAATAAACGGCCAGATTTTGCACATCACGCGATAGCATCGCAGCAGCCTCGTTATTACCTGCAGCGTCAACAGCCTGCGGCAAATCAATAATCACGGGCCCGCTAGCCGCCATCAAAATATTGTATTCAGACAGGTCACCATGGATCACCCCAGCACACAGCATCCGGACGACCTGGTTAATTAAATACGCATGATGCTCAAGCGCCAACTCTGGGGTGAGCTCGACATCATTGAGGCGAGGCGCCACTTGACCGTCAGCATCTGTGACGAGCTCCATCAGCAAGACACCATCCGTGCAAATGTAGGGCTGGGGCACCCGCACCCCCGCGTTTGCCAAGCGAAATAACGCATCGACCTCAGCGTTTTGCCACGCTTCTTCTTGCATTTGTCTGCCGTAGCGTGTGCCTTTTTCCATGGCGCGCGCTTGACGACTATTTTTAACTTTGCGCCCTTCGGTGTAGGACACCGCGTTTTTGAAGCTGCGTTGCTTGGCGTCTTTGTACACCTTGGCACACCGCACCGAGTCGCCACAACGCACCACGTAAACGGTGGCTTCTTTGCCGCTCATCAGTTGACTGAGAACTTCGTCGACTAAACCTTCTTCGACAAGCGGCGCGAGACGCTGCGGGACTTTCAATGGCTGCTCCGTGTAAGCTTGCCGCTCAGTGGGCCGAGCTCGTTAAGTGAGCTCTAAACTGGGCAAGTGCCGACACTTTACAGGTTTGTGAGCCAAAGCGTGCGCCTTTGTCAGGCATAGCACCTACCCACGCCAGCGACGGTGCCCCCAATGCCTATGGCCAGGGTACCTCTGAGGGTACCTCACAACAGGCACCACGATCCGTGGAACAGGCGCAACATACACAGGCGTGTACGAATAACTGGGTGCATACCCGTAACCATAACCGTACCCCGCAGGTTGTGGGCCATAGGCAACACAGCCTGTTAGCAAGGCAAACACCCCTACGACCATACCGCGCAAGGCTCTCATTGGCTGGCTCCTCTGTTGAGTTGAACTGAGGCCTAGCTTAGAGATGTTCTTGAGCCCCGGTAAGGGGTCCAAACCATGCAACCTGTTTCGATCGATTTCAGAGGCTTTCAGCGCGTTTTTTTCACCCGTCTTGCACCGGCGACGAGTCAGCTTACTGGCCTGTTTTGCCCTTTACAACGTCGCTGCTTGACTAGCGCGAAGCCAAAGCCGCCTCAACCGCCAACGCGACTGCAGCGAGCGCCGCATCATTACCCCTCACCGACGACAGCATCAACCCCACCGCCTGCTCGCCGGCAATGTGGCAAGGCAAGCTAAACGAGCAGCCATCCAAAAAGTTAAAGGCAAACGTGTTGCGCAACATCTGGCCATTTGCCTTAAAAAATGCTTCATCAGAGGCCTCAAGCGTGGCAATCTCTGGTGCAATAATCGGCGTGGTCGGGCAAAGCACCGCATCAAACCCCTCGATCGCATGCTCAACTCTTGCAATCCAATCTAACCGGTTGTCGAGCATTGCAAGATACTGTTGTGCCGTCACGGGCGCCCCAAGCGCAACACGTGCGGCGACACGGTGATCAAAGCCCTCTTTGGATTTAGCCAAACGCGCATGATGCACGGCATAGGCCTCGATCGGCGATAGGCCACCAGGCGCATTGAGTTTAGGGATCTCGGATAACTCAGCTAACGGGATGTCAACAATCTGAGCACCCGCGGCCGCCAACATCGACACACTGCGCGCAAAGGCCTTAGACACCGTCGCGTCTAACCCCTCTAACAAAGTCGTTTGGGGTAAGGCAAAGCGCATACCAGACAAGGGACGCCGCTTGACTTTCAGCATTGCACCTGACAACACACCGTCGACGGTCAAACAATCTTGGACACTACGCGTCATCGCGCATGCGGTGTCGAGCGAGCGGGCAAGCTCCATCGCCCCAGTGAGTGGCACACGAAATTGAGAGCTTTTAAAACCGACGATTCCACACAGCGCGGCTGGCACACGAATCGAACCGCCAGTATCCGATCCCAAACCTGCCACCGCCAACCCTAACGCCACCGAAACGGCCGCCCCCGATGACGAGCCACCTGGCACGCGCGCAACCTTAGCATCAGTCGGATTGACCGGGGTACCGTAATGGGGGTTGATGCCAATCCCTGAAAAAGCGAATTCGGTCATATTCGTTTTGCCAATAATGGCCGAACCAGCCGCACGCAGTCGCGCAACGACGGGAGCATCATGCGTTTGCACCGGCTCACCCTTGCATACGATTGAGCCTGACATCGTGGTTTCGCCAGCTACGCCATAGAGGTCTTTGATAGAGACTGGCAAGCCGGCTAAAGCCGGTTGCTCAAGCCCCGCTGCCTGAGCCGCATCGGCTTGACGCGCCACCGCCAGTGCCGCCTCTGGATACAGCATCGTGAAGACACTTTTAGCAGATGCCTTGGTCGCATTTTCTAAGGCCTGCGAGACAAGGGCTTCGCGTGTCGTTTCACCACGTGCGAGGCGGGCGTTGAGCTGATCGATAGTTTGGGCGATGTGGGTCATGATGAATGAAGAAAGAAGTGTTAGAAAAAATTTATGTGCTTGGCGCGTAAAACCTCGCCGTTCAGGGAGGGGAGGATATCAAGTGGGTCGAGATGCTCAGAACTAAAACGGGCTCGAGTTGAGTCGTGGTAATCGCTAAATCCCCTCTAATCACCGCCTGCGTGGTAATCAGAAACACTGATAACTTCATCCAGGTACTGCCTAAAAAACTAGCGTCACGCTACGAGCGGCAAGACTTCAACCGAATAGCGATGCTTAATACTACGTTTGCGCCGAGGGTCACGGATTTCAAGTTCCATTTGAGTCGCTGCCCGAATGCCCTCACCCTTGGCGTTTGGGATGGCACCAAGCGTACCGCACGAAACAAAGCTACCTTCGTCAATGTGGGGGCCCGCGAAGCAGCCGTTGCGCAACGATTCAAGCGGTCGGATCGCGCCGAACGCGCCCTTCTGATAGTCAACCCACTTGCCATCTTCAAAAATGCGTGAGATCAGCTCGAGTTCGTCTTGATACGCCGAGACGTCAGACCACCGCCAAGCCGAAGTGCCAGTCGGTTTAGGACATAACTGCTTAGACACTGCAATCGAATACGTTTCAACACGCCGGTCGGTGTGATCAGAGCCAACGGTCAGCCACCATTCACCACCGGTGTAAAACAAAACTGGCTCGACCTCGCCTGAACTATCTGGCCCCACAACCTGGATCGTTTCGGTTTGGGTGAGTAACAAGGCGCTGCCGCGGTAGTAAAGCGGCACGGTAGAAGGCGCGGGCACACCGATCAAACCAAGTTCATGAATGTGGTGTTCGATCGCCGCCGCATCACGCCCTGTCCAACCGGCAATCACATAATGTCTGGGGGCAACAGCGGCTAGCGTTGTGGTAATCGTGCCATCAGCACCAACCGCTTCGCAAGAAAAATACAGGTGAGATTTCATCATGATGATTTGAAGAATAAGAAAGTAAAAAGTTGAACGACATGTGCGAACATCCTCTCCCTTCAGACTTGGAAAGAGGTCAAGACAAAACCGCTGGCAACCATAACGCGATCGACGGAAACACCATCAGAATAATAATGGCCAACATGTAGACAAACATAAAGGGCATCACACCCGAAAAGACATCGGTGATGGGCCCAGGCTGTCGTCGCATGCCTTGCAAGACGTAAAGTACCGTGCCATCCGGCGGGCTAATCATTGCGATCTCTACCAGCATTGTGATCACGACGCCGAACCAGATTGGATCGTAGCCAAGCGCGGTGACCACTGGAAACAACAACGGGACGGTGCAAATCACCATCGACAGGCCTTCCATGAAGGTACCAAGGGCTAAATAAAAGCCAATAATCACTAACATGATCGCCCAACCTGGCAGAGGCAAACCTGTTAAAAACTTTGCCAACATTTGCGGCACACCTAAAGACGACAGAATGTAGTTCAACACGTAGGCGCCAAACAAAATCAGCGCAATCATCGAGGTGGTGCGCGCCGTGGCATGTAACGACTCAGAGATCATTTTCCAGTTGAGTTTGCGATCAACCACCGCCAAGATCAAACTGCCCGCCACGCCGAGTGCCGCAGATTCAGTTGGCGTGGCTAGGCCCGCGTAAATGGTGCCCAACACGAGCCCGATTAACAAGGTCGTAGGCAATAAGTCTGACAAGCTTGCGACCTTGTGTCGCCAGGTGACACCCATCGCGTTAGGGTCAGCCCGTAACTTGAGCTTGTAGCTGTAGTAAAGAATCACCAACACAAATAAGAGCACCACCAAAATACTCGGGCCAATGGCAGCGATGTAGAGCGCACCGACCGAAGTTTCGGTGATCAAACCGTAAATAATGAACGTGATGCCTGGCGGGATCAGGTTGCCTAAAGCCCCGCCCGCAGCAAGCGAACCCAGCACCAATTTTGGTGGGTAATGACTTTTTTCAAAATACGGCAAGGCGACCGAGCCCATCGTTGCCGCCGTTGCCACGCTTGAACCTGCCACCGCAGAAAAGACCCCGCAGGCCAAAATATTGGTGTGTAACAAGCCGCCCGGCAACCGACCCATCCAGACATTCAAGCCACGATACAAACGCTCAGACAAACCGGCGCGCAACATGATCTCGCCCATCAGCAAAAAGAGCGGCACCGATACCAAGACAAAGTTTGTGGACGGCGCCCAAATCATCTCGCCGAGAAAATTCCAAAACGGGCGATCTGACAACGAAAAGCCCGCCAAGAGCGCAAGCGATGAGAGCGCGGCACCGACATAGATACCACCCGCAAAAAAACCGGCAAACGCCCCTAATACCGCCAATAACGCCCACCAAGGCACCGTTGTCGCGGATAAGGCCGCGGCACTATCCGCGCCGCCAAATAAGCTGGCACCACCAATCACGATCGCCATGATCACAATGAATACGATCGCAATCATTGACTGCCCTGCTTATGAGTAGACGAAACGCTGGGAGTCTGAGTAGGTACCTGTGGCTCAGCAACCACCCCAGTAGGCGAATAGCCAGGCGCCTGCATATGTGCTTGTGCCTCGGCAACCGCTTCGAGTGTTTCGGCCGCTTCGTCTTCGTAAGTCCGCGCCATTAAGGCACGATCCATGGCGCTAAGATCGCCATGCATTAACTGCCCGACAGAACGCAGCGCCAGAGCAAGCGCTGCCAGAAATAACAACACAAAGCCTGCTGCCCACAAGCCCTGCGGTAACACTAACGGTGTGCGTAAGGTGGTGAGATCCGTGGCGTTAAACGCAAACGAATCGTTGGCGATTGAAACTGCACCGTACACATAAAATCCGGTCGACACCAACAAGGCTAGCAACGAAGCTAAATGTAACCACACGCGCACGCGCAGGGGCATACGCTGCACCAAGACATCGATGCGCACATGACCGCGCTCAAACAGTGTGCCCGCCAACCCCCAGCTCATCCCAACCGCCATCAGATAGCCGGTTAGTTCAGTGGTGGATTCGGTTGAGAAACCCAGAAACTTTCGAGCAAAAATATCAAAACAGATCAGCACCGTGATCAGTAGATAGCAAAAGCCCGCTATCCACATCGCACGGCGACTGAGCCATTCAAGACCGTGATGCATACTTACTTACCAGCGGTGTATTTCACCCCAGTAATCGGTGCGATCACCTCGTTGTAAACCACACCGCAACGGTCACCACAGCGTTTGACCCAGGCGGGCAAGACTGTGTCAGCCAGACTTGCCTGAATCAAGCTTGCCTCATTTGGCTGAGCCTTAACTTCTGCCATGGGCTTTTTGACCAGCGTTGCCAATTTACCCGAGCATCCCTCTGCACGGCCAACGTTACACGCCACACCATCGGCGGTCGCCTCTTCGCCAAGTTTCCACTGGGCATTTTCAATTGCGGCAAACGTCTTTTCGAACTGAGCACGAATCGAAGGCTCAAGCTTGTTCCACCAAGCCAAATTCACAAAGTAACCAGCGGTCGACCAGGATAAAGATAGGGTGTGAAGGTGGGTTGTTACCTCTGGCCATTTCACGCCATTGCCCGAACCCGAACCTGTGATGCCGCAATCAACGGTGCCACGCTCAAGCGCTGTGTAGACTTCGCCGAAGGCAAGTGAAACAGGCTGTCCGCCCAACGCTTTGACTAGATCACCCGCCGAAGGCCCGTTGATTCGAACTTTCAGGCCTTTCAAGTCGGCTAACGACGCAATTGGCTTACGGCAGAACAGCATCTGGCCCGAGAACGGGTACGTTGCCACAAGTTTGATACCTAGTTTTTCGAGCTCTTTATTAGCAACCGGCATCATCGCGTCTGCCACTTTGCGCGCTTGTGCAATGCCAGGATTCAAGCCTGCCAGGTCGATGCCGTCAAGCATCGGCACGTCGCCCGAGACTGTTGTGAGCGGGCCCGCTGCAATGTCAACTTGACCCGAACGCACCAAGCGCAGCACTTCAGGACCATTGACGTTGCGCTCTGGCCAAGACGAGAGCGTGATTTCAACCCGACCGTTGGTGGCCGCCTTCAGACCATCGCGCAACATGGGTTGATCCACCTGGGTGTACTGCGGAATCGTTGGCGACACCTGCGTAATGGCTTGCACCGCAATCTTGGGCCCCGTTGCAGCTGTTTGAGCCGACACACTTGATAACTGCATTGCAGCAAACAGGGCTGTGACCATCACAGATCGATTTAACACGTTCATCTATAAGCTCCTAAAGTATGATTAAAAACTTGCCAAACTATTATTCGTTAAATCGGTCACAAGCATTGAGCCCGGTGCATGCGTTAAACAAAACGCAGGCTTCATCGCCATCGCCACAGATTGCGGCGTGACGCCACAGGCCCAAAACACAGGCATCTCATCATCATGGATGGTGATCGATTCACCAAAATCGGGTTTGTTGATATCTTGGATCCCAATCAAGAGCGGCATGCCGATATGAACCGGCGCGCCGTGCACGCTTGGAAACCGAGAAGTCACCTGCACAGCTCGCACAATATCGGCTGGGCGCATTGGACGCATAGACACCACCATCGGACCGTGAAACACGCCCGCCGGCGTCGTGGCGATATTGGTTCGATACATCGGCACGGTGCGCTGCTCTTCGATATGCCGTAAAGGAATACCCGCTTCAACCAGGGCTTGCTCAAACGAAAAAGAGCAACCTAAAACAAAGCTCACTAGATCGTCGCGCCATTGACTTGCAATATCGTAGGGCTCGTCAACCAACACACCGTCTTTGTAGACACGATAACGCGGAATATCGTAACGAATATCAACGTCTTCACCGAGGCTGGGCAGCATCGGGTTGCCCGGCTCGGATACGGCCAAAATTGGACAGGGTCGAGGATTACGCTGACAAAAAAGCAAAAAATCGCTTGCCAGGTCTTTAGGCAAGACCATCAAATTGCCTTGCACATTGCCCGGAGCCACACCTGCGGTATGACCGCGCGCCTCGCCGTTGCGGCTACGCAAACGGGCTTGGTGGCCAGGGTTGACGGTTTGCGCAGACAGCGTCGCTTGGCTAACCGCTTTTGGCAGACTGAGGTCGTTCATCGAGGCACCTTCTGGTAAATAAGAATCACTCGCAACATCCACCAAAATTCGTAAATAGGAAACGCTCGAAGCATCGATCGTGACACGCTTTACACAATCGGCTGCGAAGTATTGAGTGTGGCTTGCTCGGAGAACCGCGTCAAGTCTTTACTGACTCGACGGCAGCGCTACCAGCCTAGCATGCTGACAATTACCTTTAAGGGCAAAGCAACCTCCTCCTCCTGAACAGGCAACAGCCGCGTCCTGACCTGCTACGATAAGCACTCAATTTTTTGAGGCATTTCGACATGGCAAACTCTAAACCTGCAAAGCTGCACGAACGTCTGAAACAACCTGGTCTGGTCACCGCACCCGGCGTCTACGATATGGTCTCACTGCGACTCGCAGACAGCTTTGGCTTTGATGCCCTGTACATGACCGGCTTTGGTGCCGTGGCTTCGCATCTGGGTTTACCTGATGCTGGCCTCGCGACCTATAGCGATATGGTCGGCCGAGTAGGAGCCATGGCAAAAATGGCACGAACGCCCTTAATCGCCGATGGCGACACGGGCTACGGCGGTTTGTTAAACGTACGCCACACCGTGCAGGGCTACGAACTTGCGGGCGCCTCGGCGATTCAACTCGAAGACCAAGAATTTCCTAAAAAATGTGGCCATACTCCTGGCCGACGCGTGATCCCGATGGCGGATATGGTCAAAAAAATCAAAGTCGCTGCCGAAGCCCGTCAGTCAAAAGACTTTTTGATTATTGCGCGCACGGATTCACGCACCACGCTTGGGCTAGATGAAGCATTGCGACGCGCTGAGGCCTATGCCAAAGCCGGCGCAGACATTTTGTTTGTTGAATCACCCGAAACCGAAGAAGAAATGCGTAAGATTGGCGAGTCATTTGATTTGCCATTGTTGGCGAATATGGTTGAAAAAGGTCGCACGCCCGTCTTAAGCAAGGCTGACCTTGAAGCACTAGGCTTTAAGTTAGCGATATTTCCGGTGACAGCGCTGTTGGCAGGCGTTCAGGCGATGACTAAGGTTTATCAACATTTTAAAAGCACTGGCTCATCGACGGACAATACCGTTGAGTTGTACGACTTTACTGACCTGACAAAACTCATGGGTTTTGAAGATGTTTGGGAATTCGACAAACGCCACGCCGATTAACCAGCGTTCGCAAAATTAACCACACTGCTGTCGCAACACGCAAACCTTGAAAGCGATAAAATGTCTTGAAGTTCAGTGGGTGATTGCTATACACAGTTTCGCTGAACATTCAAATTTGCCTTAGCTGTTTGTTTAAAGTTGTACGTTGTTTCGCTCACAAAGCACTTTTATTCTCAGGATACAGATATGACAACCTCACGTCGCCAATTCATGATGTACTCGGCCGGTTTGGCCACCTTGCCTCTTGCACAACAAGCTAACGCGCAAGCACTGATCGGTGAATCCGAGCCTCAAGCGGTTGCGCTGGGCTACAAAGCAGTCGCCACTCAAGTCGATAAGGCCAAGTTTCCTAAGTATGTTGATGGCCAAGTTTGCAGTAACTGCCAACTGTACGTTAGCAAATCACCCGAAGCTGGCACCTGTGCCATCTTCCCCGGCAAGCTTGTTGCCGGACCAGCATGGTGTAACGCTTGGGTCAAAAAAGCTTAAGAGATTACCGATAAAAAAACCGCTGCACTGCAGCGGTTTTTTTTGTCATCA
>JAIPCU010000020.1 GCA_021738045.1 Candidatus Methylopumilus sp.
TGCCCCGCGCCTTGCGAAGCGGCTTGCACACTGAACATCAATGACGATGCCGTTGGGATCAAATCCATTGAGCATGCAATTATTGACAAAGGATGGGCCGAAGGATGGGTTGTGCCCCAGCCGCCCGCTCACAAAACCGGCAAAACGGTTGCGGTGATTGGTTCGGGCCCGGCAGGCTTAGCCTGCGCGCAACAGCTCGCACGTGTCGGACATGCCGTGACCGTCTTTGAAAAAAATGATCGTATCGGCGGCTTGCTGCGCTATGGCATCCCAGACTTCAAACTTGAAAAAACCTTGATTGATCAGCGTATCACTCAAATGCAAGCTGAAGGCGTCACGTTTAAAACCTCGCATTACATTGGCGAGGCCGCACAAGCCCCTAGCAAAGATCTCACCGTTAAAACTCCAGCGGCTTTGCAAAAAGAGTTTGACGCCGTGGTGTTAACTGGCGGCTGTGAGACTCCGCGCGACTTACCAATTGCCGGTCGCGAACTCGACGGCGTGATGTACGCCATGGATTTCTTGCGCCCGCAAAACAAAGTCGTCGCCGGCGACAAACTCAGTTCGCAAGTGCTGGCCAAAGGCAAGCATGTGGTCGTAATTGGTGGTGGCGATACCGGCTCAGATTGTGTCGGCACCAGTAACCGTCATGGCGCCAAATCCGTCACACAAATTGAATTGATGCCACGCCCGCCCGAGAGCGAAAACAAAGCGATGACTTGGCCTTACTGGCCTGCAAAATTGCGCACCTCGTCATCGCACGAAGAAGGTGCCGACCGCGACTGGGCAATCACAAGTAAATCTTTGGCAGGCAAGGGTGGCAAAGTCGAAAAGCTTGTCGCCGCACGAGTCGAGTGGGTCAAAGACGACACCTCTGGCCAGATGAAGATGCAAGAGGTCAAAGGCTCTGAATTCGATATCCAAGCGGATCTCGTTTTGCTGGCCATGGGCTTTGTCGCGCCCATCAATAATATCTTAACGGCCTTTGGCGTCGATCAAGATGCGCGCGGTAACGTGCGCGCCAACACTGACGATTACCGCACCAATCTTGCAAAGGTCTTTGCGGCCGGTGACATGCGACGCGGTCAGTCGCTGGTGGTTTGGGCGATACGAGAAGGTCGCCAGTGCGCACGCTCAGTTGATGAATTTTTAATGGGTACAAGCGACTTACCTCGCTAAGCCAAACCACCCGGAGATTGTCAATGATCCACCCCGTTAAACGCCTCTGTTCAATTGCGGTGAGCCTCTTGGCCATCTCTGGCCTATCAACTGCTGTGGCGCAAACACCAGCCAGTTCAGCGAGTGCGCAGGCTTGGCCCGCCAAAAGCATTACCTTAATTGTTCCCTATGCAGCGGGCGGCTTCTCTGACACGCGCATGCGGCTGTTGGCGCGCAAGCTCACCGAAAAGCTCGGCCAGTCGGTCGTGGTCGAAAACAAGAGTGGCGCGGGTGGTGTGATTGGTACATCCTTGATCGCCAAGGCGCCGGCTGATGGCCACACGATCGGTTCGGGCAATCTGGCGCCGCTGGCGGTGAATCCGACCTTGATGACCATGCTGCCCTACAACCCTCAAAAAGACCTGGCCCCGGTCATTTTGATTGAAAACAGCCCCTTAGTGCTGAGTGTGGCCAATAACCTGCCCGTTAAAAACTTAACTGATCTGATTGCTTTGGCCAAAAAAGAGCCGGGCAAACTGACCTTTGGCTCGTCAGGTATCGGCGGCGCGCATCATCTCTCTGGTGAAATGTTTCGTAACCTCGCCAACATTGATATCGTGCACGTGCCTTATAAAGGCGGTGCGCCGGCCGCCACCGACTTGATGGCTGGACACTTGAGTATGATGTTTGAGATGGGCTACGCCGCCCTTCCCGCCATCAAGGGCCAAAAAATACACCCGCTCGCCGTGACTTCGACCAAACGTCTGGCACTTTTGCCAGACGTACCGACGATGGTCGAACTCGGCATCCCTAACTTCGAGTCCTACAACTGGCAAGGCATCATCGCTCCAGGCGGCACGCCAGCAGCCATCATCTCCAAGCTCAATGCGGTACTCAACGAAATCTTGCTCGATCCTGAGGTGATTAAACAGATCTCCGACGCTGCCAGTCAGGCTGGCGGGGGCACGCCTGAAGTCTTTGCGCAGTTTATTGCCTCAGAGACCGCTAAATGGGCCAAAGTCATTAAGTCGGCAAATATTCAACCGCAGTAAGAGATTTGACCATCGCTCAACAACACAGAGAGTGTTACAACTTTCTGTGTGGGCGTTACAATTGAGAGCCTGAGCCTGATTGCCTAGCTGCGCTGTATCGTTCAGCGCCTGGATTTTGCTCTGACCCCTTTGGTTCAACATGCTGACGCCCCCTCAGAAATCACACCAACCCGTGTTACGCCTTGAAGGTGTTTCGCTGGGCTACGGCGACTTCACGGTTTTGCGCGAGATCTCACTCGAGGTCTTGCCAGGGCAAGTCGTGGCGATGATGGGTGGCTCGGGATCGGGCAAAACCACCTTGTTGCGCGCAGCCACTGGCCAACTCGTCGCGCGCCAGGGCACCATCACCCTATTTGGGCAAAATCTGGCGCATGCCGATCGCCCGCTGTTGCAATCACTGCGCCAGCGCATGGGGGTGTTGTTTCAGCAGGGTGCGCTGTTCACCGACCTAAACGTCTTCGAAAACGTCGCATTTCCGCTACGTGAGCACCTCAGTCTGTCAGCCACGCAACTCACCGAGCGCGTGCTCGAAAAACTCAACGCAGTGGGTTTACGTGCTGCCGCGCATTTAAAGGTATCTGAAATTTCTGGCGGTATGGCGCGTCGCGTCGCGCTCGCACGTGCAGTGGTGCTAGAACCTGAACTGGTTCTGTATGACGAGCCCTTTGCTGGCCTTGACCCAATCTCGCTAGGCATCACAGCGCGCCTGATTCGCAGCCTCTCTGACCGCTTAGGCTGCGCCTCCGTGGTGATTACCCACGACATCGCCGAGTCCTTTGCAATTGCTGATCACGTTTATTTGGTCGGTCAGGGCGAACTGAAAGCGCATGGCACACCGGCCACGCTTGGTGCCTCGACTGACCCCTATGTTCAGCAGTTTTTACACGGGCATGCCGACGGCCCGGTTGCCTTCGACTACCCCGTCACCCCTGCTTTTGAAGCTTGGCTTGCTCGCACAGGCACACAGCCATGAGTCAATCTAACTTTTTAGCCCGTCTTGGCAAACAGGCGCGCGAGCGTCTGACTGGGCTGGGCCTGTTTACGCGTTTCTTTTTCATGCTGTTGCAACGCAGCAGCATCGTGTTAAGCCGCCCGCGGCTAGTGTCTCAACAAGTGCATTTCATCGGCAATTTTTCTTTGCTCATCATTATTGTCTCGGGTTTATTCGTTGGATTTGTTTTAGGATTACAGGGCTATTACACCCTGAACCGCTACGGCTCTGAAGAGGCGCTTGGCTTGCTGGTCGCACTCTCACTGACACGTGAGCTCGGCCCAGTCATTACCGCACTGCTCTTTGCCGGACGTGCCGGCACCTCGCTCACCGCTGAAATTGGCTTAATGAAAGCCGGCGAACAATTAGCCGCGATGGAAGTGATGGCCGTCGACCCAATCAGACGAGTCTTTGTCCCACGCTTTTGGGGCGGAATCATTGCGATGCCTGTTTTGGCTGCTGTATTCTCAATGGTCGGGATTATCGGAGGCTGGGTGGTCGGTGTGCTTCTCATTGGTATCGATACCGGTGCCTTTTGGTCACAAATGCAAAACGGTGTCGACGTCTTCAAAGACGTGTTGAACGGCGTAATAAAAAGTATCATCTTCGGGGTAGCAGTGACGCTGATCGCCCTCTACGAAGGCTGGCAGGCTCGTCCAACACCCGAGGGGGTGGCGCGTGCCACCACTCGTACCGTTGTGACCGGCTCGCTCGCGGTCTTGGGGCTTGATTTTCTACTGACTGCGCTGATGTTCAGCAATTAAAGGGTCAAATAATGTCAAACGAAAAAACAGACTGGTGGGTAGGGCTCTTTATCTTGTTAGGCGCAATCGCGCTCTCTTTTCTAGCCTTACGAGCCGGCAACCTCAGCAGCTTCTCGCTTGCCCCCACCTACGCTCTGTCGGCAAAGTTCGACAACATCGGCGGGCTCAAGGTGCGTGCGCCGGTAAAAAGTGCGGGCGTCGTGGTCGGACGCGTTGCCAGCATCACTCTCGATGAAAAAACCTTTCAGGCGGTCGTGACCGTTCAAATCGAAAAGAACTATCGTTTCCCGAAAGATTCTTCAGCCAAGATTTTGACCTCGGGCTTGCTAGGCGAACAATATATCGGCCTTGAAGCGGGTGGCGATGACGCCGACCTGGTCGCGGGTGCGACGCTTCAGTTCACGCAAAGCGCGATCGTCCTTGAAAGCCTGATCAGTCAATTCTTGTACTCGTCTGCTGAAAAACAAGGCACGCCCCAAGGCAGCGAGTCAACTACCGCACCCAAGTCGCCCAAACTCTCTCATTAACGGTCAAGCAAAATGCGTACTCGTTTTTTTATTCAACAGCTTGGCCTGGCGTTTAGCGCGCTCGCGCTGGTGATGCTCTCAGGGTGCGCCACGCAGTCAACCGGCCCCGCCAATCCCGCTGACCCTCTCGAGGCCTCAAACCGCGCGGTCTTCGAGTTCAATGACGCAGTGGATCGCGCTGTATTAAAACCGGTCGCTGAAGCGTATGCGTTTGTTGTGCCACAACCTGTTCGCACCTGTATCAACAACGTCTTTTTAAACCTCGGTGACGTATGGTCTTGGTTTAACAGTACGCTTCAAGGGCGCCAAGTCGATGCACTCAATACGTTTGGCCGCGTCTTACTCAACTCGACGATGGGGCTTGGGGGGTGTTTGGATTTAGCGAGTCAAACTGGCGCCAAACGAATTCCTAACGACTTTGGCGTCACGCTCGGGGTCTTGGGGCTCGACTCTGGTCCTTACCTTGTTCTGCCGATTATGGGCTCCTCCACCCTCAGAGACGGTGCTGGCCGAGCCGTTGACATCTATGTGAACCAGTTTGGGTATGGTTCGTTAATTACGAACATCGATGTTCGTAATTCAATTTATGGTCTTGAGGTCGTCGAGCGCCGAGAGGCACTGCTCGCGGTCACAAACACGATTGACCGTACCGCGCTAGACCGCTACAGCTTTATTCGTGATGCCTACCTGAAGCGGCGTCAGGCTCAAATTGCCGGAGCAACCGCTGAGGCCCAGACCCTACCGAACTACGAAGATTTTGAGGCCGTGCCAGCCGATGAAAAAGCGCTTGGCATCGCGCCAAAAAAATAAGGCTCACTGCTATTACCTGCCAACAGATATTTAGCCTATTGCAAGGATATGTTTGATGAAGTCTCGCATCGATTTATTTTTTAAACTGTTTGTCTTGTGCGTGCTGCTGGGGTTGGGTCACACGTCACGTGCGCAGACAAAACCTGATCCGAAGGCCGCCCCCAACGACTTCGTGCAGCAGGTCGCCGATCAAGTACTCGCCGCGCTTAAGGCCGATAGCAGCGTGCGCGCCGGCAACACCGCGCGCGTCAATCAAATCGTTGACGACCTCATTTTGCCTCACGTCAATTTTGAAAAAACAACGCGCCTCGCAGCGGGTCGCTATTGGCGACAGGCAACACCCGAACAACAGGCAGCCTTGGTCAAAGCCTTTCGCGGCACCTTAGGTCGCTCTTACAGCGGCGCCTTCACCCGCGTCGACGAGGGCACCAGCATTAAAGTCTTGCCTTTGCGAGGCGACGCCGATGCCACCGACCTCGTCGTCAAATCTCAAGTCATGCAGCGCGCCAATACTCAACCGATTGCGCTAGATTACCGTCTTGAAAAAACACCGCAAGGCTGGAAGATCTATGACCTAAACGTTGAAAATATCTGGCTGATTGAAAACTACCGCAATCAGTTTTCTCAGCAAATTGGTCAAAACGGGATCGATGGCCTGATTCAAGCGCTCAATCAACGCGCACAACAACAATAACGATCAGTCCCCGCTCCCGCGGGGCGTCTGATCGCTCGGGTGCACCGCCCCACAACAAGGTCGTCATGTCTGCTGTTTCGTTTGAACATGTTTCTAAAGTTTTTGCACCTCGCACCTTGGGTTGGCGTGGCTTGTTTCGCCCACCGACAGGCCCCGGCTTTCAGGCGCTTGATGATGTATCTTTAACAATCGAGCACGGCGAGTTTTTTGCGTTGCTGGGGCCTAACGGCGCCGGCAAAACGACTCTCATTTCTGTGCTAGCAGGGCTGTGTCAGGCCACTCAGGGGCGTGCCAGTGTTTGTGGCCATGATGTGGTCAACGATTATCAGGCTGCTAGGCGCTCGTTAGGCGTCGTGCCTCAAGAGTTGGTCTATGACCCATTTTTTACCGTTCGCGAAACCTTAAGAATTCAATCTGGTTATTTTGGCTTTCGCCACAACGACGACTGGATTGACGAAATTTTGGCCAACCTTGGGCTCACCGATAAGGCCGACGAAAACATGCGTGCCTTGTCTGGCGGGATGAAGCGTCGTGTGCTGGTTGCTCAAGCGCTGGTGCATCGCCCACCCGTCATCGTGCTTGACGAACCCACAGCAGGAGTTGATGTCGACTTACGCCGCAGCCTCTGGGAATTCATCTCCCGGCTCAACGCCAAAGGTCACACCATTATCTTGACCACACACTACCTAGAAGAAGCTGAAATGCTTTGCAACCGCACGGCCATGCTAAAGGGCGGGCGCATCGTCGCACTCGACACAACCAAAGCCCTGATCGCACGCGCTGGCGGCAATCTCGAACAAGCGTTTGTCCAAATCATGAACGCCCAGCCGTCTAAGTTTTCTGAGGCACAAGCATGAGCACCCCCATTTTGACCGCTCGTGCAGGGGCCGGCTCAGGGTTTCCGACCCTACTTGGCAAAGAATTACTGCGTTTTTGGAAGGTCAGCTTTCAGACCATTGCCGCTCCCGTCATCACAGCGTTGCTGTACCTTGTCATTTTTGCTCAGGTGTTACAAGATCGGATCCAAGTGTATGGCAGCGTGCCCTACACCGCCTTTTTGATCCCAGGGCTCATGATGATGAGCATGCTGCAAAACGCCTTTGCTAACCCGTCGTCATCGCTCATTCAAAGCCGCGTCACAGGCAATTTGGTATTTGTCTTGCTGCCACCCATCTCGCACCGAGAGTTCTTCAGTGCCTATGTGTTAGCCGCCATTGTGCGGGGCCTGGCCGTCGGAACCTGTGTCTGGCTGGTGTCCCAATATTTCAGCTCGATGCCAATCAAGCACCCGCTTTGGGCGCTCGTCTTCGCGATTCTCTCCTGCGGCATTATGGCGATCTTAGGTTTGATTGCCGGGCTGACCTCCGAAAAATTTGATCAGCTCGCCGCTTTTCAAAATTTTCTGATTATGCCCGCCACGTTTTTATCTGGAGTGTTTTATTCAGTGCACACCCTACCTGCCTTTTGGCAGACTGTGTCGCACTGGAATCCGCTCTTCTACACGATTGATGGGTTTCGCTACGGGTTTTTTGGCGTGGCCGATGTCTCGCCTTGGCAAAGCCTAGCCGTTGTCGCAGGGGTGTTTTCCGTTTTGACGACGTTTGCCCTGCGCCTCTTAGGCCGAGGCTACAAGCTGCGTAGCTAAACCATCTAAAATAACGAATATTCTAGGATCGTTACCCCCTCAAGGACCTTGCAGATCATGTTGCCTACCCCAGAAGATATTCGCGCTTACATCGCCGCCGGGCTCGCCTGCGAGCACCTTGAAGTCAGCGGCGATGGCGCGCATTTCGAGGCCGTCATCGTCAGCGACGCGTTTGCAGGTAAGCGCCTGATCGCCCGCCATCAGTTGGTGTATGCCGCGTTAGGCGATCGGATGAAACAAGAAATCCACGCACTCTCGATGCGGACCTTAACCCCCGACGAGTTCAGCAAACCAGCCTGATGGATATTTTACGAATCACGGGTGGTAGTCGCCTGCACGGTGAAGTCAGTATTTCTGGCGCAAAAAATGCGGCGTTGCCAATTTTGTGTGCTGGTTTACTCACTGCCGATACGGTCACACTCACCAACGTACCCAAGTTAAACGACATTGCGACCACGCTTAAATTATTAGGCCAGATGGGCGTTCGTTGCACGCGCGATACCGATGGCACGGTTCATATCACTGCCAACGACGTCACGACCCTCGAGGCGCCCTATGAGCTGGTGAAAACCATGCGCGCTTCGATTTTGGTGCTGGGGCCGCTGCTCGCACGGTTCGGTCAGGCGCGAGTCAGCCTGCCCGGCGGCTGTGCAATTGGTCAGCGCCCAGTCGACCAACACATTCACGGGTTGGCCGCGTTAGGGGCTGACATCAGCATCGAACACGGTTTTGTCGTGGCGCGAGCCCAACGCCTAAAGGGCGCAGTCATACGTACCGACATGGTGACAGTCACTGGCACCGAAAATCTGCTGATGGCTGCCGTCTTAGCAGAGGGTCAAACCATTTTAGAAAACGCCGCACGTGAACCCGAGGTCGTGGATCTAGCCGAACTGTTGATTAAGATGGGCGCGCAGATTCATGGCCATGGTACCGATCGCATCATCATTGAAGGCGTCAAGAGCCTGCACGGTACCACCCATCAGGTGATTCCTGATCGTATCGAAGCCGGTAGCTTTTTGTGTGCAGTGGGTGCAGCCGGTGGTGATATCACTTTACGCCAGGTGGCGCCCGACACCATGGGTGCCACCCTCTCTAAACTCCAAGAGGCTGGTGTGACCCTGACGTGCGGCACTGACTGGATTCGCGCCAGCATGACACAGCGGCCCAAACCTGTTGACTTTCGTACACACGAATACCCAGGGTTTGCCACTGACATGCAAGCCCAATTAATGGCGCTCAACGCGCTGGCCGACGGCACCTCGGTCATCGCTGAAACAATTTTTGAAAACCGCTACATGCATGTGCAAGAACTACTGCGCTTAGGCGCACGCATTGACATCGACGGCCACACAGCGGTTGTGCGTGGTGTAAAAAAACTGTCTGGAGCAACTGTCATGGCCACCGATTTGCGTGCCTCTGCAAGCCTTGTCATTGCAGGTCTGGCAGCTGAGGGCCAGACCATCGTCGAGCGAATCTATCACCTTGATCGAGGCTACGAGCGCATGGAGCACAAGCTCAGACAGCTAGGCGCCAACATCGAACGCATTTCTAGCAAGGATCTCTCATGAGCGCAGCTGAGTCGCTTCGGCCTTTAACGATGGCCCTCTCGAAAGGACGGATTTTTGAAGAAACTCTGCCGCTTCTCGAGGCGGCTGGCATTCAGGTTTCTGAAAACCCAGAGCAGTCGCGTAAGCTGATTATCGCCACCAGCAACCCTGGCTTGCGATTAATTATTGTGCGCGCCTCTGACGTTCCAACCTACGTTGAATACGGCGCGGCTGATTTGGGTATTGCTGGTAAAGATGTACTCATCGAACACGCAGCGCAACACCCTGGTGGGTTGTATCAGCCGATTGACCTAAACATCGCACGTTGCCGCTTGGCGGTCGCAGTGCGAAAAGGATTTGATTATGAGGCTGCTGTGCGCCAAGGTGCACGCTTACGTGTTGCGACCAAATACACCCAAGCTGCGCGCGAACACTTTGCCGCAAAAGGCGTTTACGTTGACCTCATCAAGCTTTACGGCTCAATGGAACTCGCACCCTTAGTGGGTCTGGCCGATGCGATCGTCGACCTGGTGTCAACCGGCAACACCTTAAAGGCTAACGATTTAGTCGCGGTCGAAGACATCATGCCGATTTCATCGCGCTTGGTGGTCAACCGTGCCGCGCTTAAAACCCGTCATGCGCAACTGCAACCGCTTTTAGACGCCTTTGAACAAGCCAGTCACGCAAACGTGGCAACCGCGTGACACCCAGAGACTGACACCATGGCAACTATTTCACGCCTAGACTCGCGCGACCCAGACTTTGACGCAACTCTCACCACCTTGTTGGCGTTTGATGCCGAACAAGATGAGGCCATCGACAGTGCGGCTGCGCGTATTCTGAAGCAAGTGCGCGCTGAGGGCGACGCGGCGCTGATTCGTCTGACGCGTGAGTTCGATGGTGTTCAAATCAATCAGGCGGCCGAGTTAGAAATTCCGCGTAGCGAGTGGTTCAAGGCCCTTGCCGAGCTCCCGTTGGCACAGCGGCAAGCGCTTGAAGCGGCGGCTGAACGCGTACGTACGTATCACGTACACCAAATTCAAAACAGCTGGTCTTACACTGAGGCCGACGGCACGCGTTTAGGGCAACAGATTACGGCCCTCGACCGCGTTGGGGTCTACGTCCCGGGTGGCAAAGCCGCTTACCCCTCTTCGGTGCTGATGAATGCGATTCCAGCAAAGGTGGCTGGCGTTTCAGAGGTCGTGATGGTAACGCCAACCCCCGGTGGCCATCGTAACGCCATGGTGCTGGCCGCAGCGGCGATTGCGGGTGTTGACCGCTGTTTCGCGATGGGTGGTGCTCAGGCCATCGGCGCGCTCGCCTACGGCACTGCAACGGTACCGGCCGTCGATAAAATTGTTGGCCCAGGTAATGCCTACGTCGCTGCGGCAAAACGCCGCGTCTTTGGTGTCGTTGGCATCGACATGATTGCAGGCCCTAGCGAAATTCTCATCATCTGCGACGGTAAAACGTCACCGGACTGGATCGCGATGGATCTGTTCTCGCAAGCCGAGCACGACGAGCTCGCTCAGGCAATCTTGTTATGCCCAGACGCAAGTTACCTCGATGCAGTCGAGCGCGCCATTGAAAAACTTCTGCCCACCATGCCCCGCGCTGAAATTATTCGCGCAAGCTTGCGCGACCGGGGCGCGCTAATTTTGGTACGGGATTTGAACGAGGCTTGCACCATTAGCAACCAGATCGCGCCTGAGCACCTTGAAGTGTCAGTTCAAGATCCTGACGCTTGGCTGCCTCATTTGCGTCACGCAGGTGCGATTTTTATGGGACAGCACAGTTCTGAGTCGCTTGGTGACTATTGCGCTGGCCCGAACCACGTGTTGCCAACCTCGCGTACCGCTCGGTTTTCATCACCGCTAGGTGTCTATGACTTTCAAAAACGCTCAAGTTTGATCCACGTCTCGCAAGCCGGTGCGCAAACACTGGGCAAAATTGCTGCTGAACTCGCGCTAGGCGAAGGCCTGCAAGCCCATGCGGCAAGCGCCACCTACCGCCTCACGACACCAAGCAACAAGTAAGTTCAGCGATCCAGCACGATTCACAACAACAATTCGCTCAGACCGCCCTACAATATAGATTCTGACGCTAAGAGCCCAAGCCATGCGCACCGCCGAAATTATCCGCAATACCAACGAAACAAAAATACGTGTCGCAATCAATCTAGATGGCACAGGCCGCCAAAAGCTCGACACGGGCGTGCCTTTTTTAGATCACATGCTTGATCAAATTGCCCGCCACGGTTTAATTGACCTTGAGGTGCATGCTCAAGGCGATTTAGAAATTGATGCTCACCACACGGTTGAAGACGTTGGCATCACGCTTGGTCAAGCCATTGCAAAAGCCGTGGGCGATAAAGCCGGGATTCGTCGTTACGGCCACGCGTATGTGCCTCTCGACGAGGCGCTTTCGCGCGTGGTGGTAGATTTTTCAGGCAGGCCCGGCTTGCAATTTCATGTGCCTTTCACCCGCGCACGCGTCGGTGATTTTGATGTTGACCTCACCATTGAATTTTTTCAGGGTTTAGTCAACCATGCGTTACTCACCATGCACATTGATAACTTGCGCGGCGTCAATGCACACCACCAGTGCGAAACGATCTTCAAAGCCACCGGTCGAGCGCTACGCATGGCTCTCGAACTCGATCCACGCAGTGCTGGCGTTGTGCCGTCTACCAAAGGTGTCCTGTAAGTCATGGCCTTGATTGCCATCGTCGACTACGGCATGGGCAATATCCACTCGGTCGAGCGGGCATTGCGCCACGCCGCCCCCGAGGCTGATATCCGCGTATGTAGTCAGGCGCGCGACATTTTGGCTGCTGACCGCGTTGTGTTTCCGGGTCAGGGGGCAATGGCCGACTGCATCCGCACGTTGGATGAGGCGGGCTTGCGTGAGGCGGTGCTTAACGCAGCGAAAAGCAAGCCCTTACTTGGCGTTTGCGTGGGCGAACAGATGTTGTTTGAGCGCAGCGAAGAAGGCAACACCACCAGCTTGGGCATCTTTAAAGGCGAGGTTCGGCGTTTTCAAGGCTCCGCCTTCTCTACGGGCCCACAACAGCTCAAAGTGCCGCATATGGGCTGGAACCCAGTCAAACAAAGCCGTGAGCATGCCCTGTGGCAGGGTATCCCCGATATGACCCCCTTTTATTTTGTTCACAGTTACTACGCCGTGCCCGCTCAGGCTGAGCTCACTGTCGGGCAAAGCAACTACGGCGGCCTGTTTACCTGTGCCGTTGCGGCCGATAATATCTTTGCCGTACAGTTTCATCCAGAAAAAAGTGCCGAATATGGTTTGCGTCTTTACCGTAATTTTGTAGACTGGAAGCCTTAAACTAATCCCCTAGCCACACTCGCTTTTCGTGAGTGCTTTGAAATTTACGTGACCACTCAATACTCACATGCTGCTGATCCCTGCAATTGATCTCAAAGACGGACGCTGCGTCCGCCTGCGTCAAGGCGACCTCGACGACGCAACAGTCTTCTCAGAAGACCCAACCGCCATGTCTAACCTTTGGCTTGACCGAGGCGCACGACGCCTGCATTTGGTCGACCTCAATGGCGCTGTGGCCGGCAAACCTAAAAACGAATCTGTGATTCGCGCGATTGTCGATTCGGTTGGTTCAGATATTCCGGTTCAAATTGGCGGTGGCATTCGCGACCTCGACACGATCGAGCGCTATCTAGATTTCGGTATCACCTACGTCATCATCGGTACCGCTGCAGTCAAAAACCCGGGGTTTTTGCATGATGCCTGCGGTGCGTTTCCAGGCAGCATTATCGTCGGGCTCGACGCACGCGATGGCAAAGTTGCGACCGATGGCTGGAGCAAGCTCACCAAGCACGATGTGCTCGACATGGCCAAAAAATTTGAAGACTATGGCTGCGAAGCGATTATCTACACCGATATTGGCCGTGATGGTATGTTGACAGGCGTCAACATCGAAGCAACGGTACGACTCGCTCAACACGTGCGGATCCCGGTCATCGCCTCGGGCGGAGTCACAGACATGCGCGACATCGAAGCTCTGTGCGCAGTTGAGGCCGAGGGCATTGAAGGCGCGATTTTAGGTCGAAGCATTTATGAAGGCACTCTTGATTTTGAAGCCGCACAACTGCGTGCTGATGAACTCGCACCATGAGTCAGTCGGTCACGCCGAGCACAAATAGCGGCCTGACTCGTCGAATCATTCCGTGCCTTGACGTCACAGCAGGTCGCGTTGTGAAAGGCGTGAACTTCGTCGATCTGATTGATGCAGGCGATCCTGTTGAAATTGCTCAGCGCTACAACGAACAAGGCGCAGACGAACTCACCTTTTTAGACATTACCGCCACGAGCGACGGGCGTGATTTGATTCTCTCGATCATCGAGCAAGTCGCCTCGCAAGTGTTTATCCCCCTGACAGTAGGCGGTGGTGTGCGTCAGGTCAGTGATGTGCAACGCCTGCTCAATGCGGGCGCCGACAAAGTTTCGATCAATAGTGCTGCAGTCGCCAACCCAGAGCTTGTGCGCGCCGCCTCGAATTATCACGGCTCGCAGTGCATTGTTGTGGCGATCGATGCACGACGTGTGGCCGATAGTGCGACCCCCGCCTGGGAGGTCTTTACTCATGGCGGGCGTCGTGGCACCGGCTTGGATGTTGTCGCTTGGGCGCGTCAAATGGCGGAATTCGGTGCGGGCGAACTGCTCTTAACCAGCATGGATCGCGACGGTACCAAAGCCGGTTTTGACCTCGAACTCACACGCCGCGTGGCCGACGCCGTCGCGATCCCGGTGATTGCCTCGGGTGGCGTAGGGACTCTGCAGCATTTAGCCGATGGTGTGACCTTGGGCGGTGCCAGCGCGGTACTGGCCGCCAGTATTTTTCACTACGGTGAATTCACCGTGGGTCAGGCCAAAGACTTTATGGCAAACCAAGGCATTGCCGTGAGGCGCAATACATGACAACCACTGCGCGCCCCGCCTGGCTGAGCGAGGTCAAGTTTGACGATAAGGGCTTGATACCGGCGATTTCGCAAGACGCCACCACCGGGCAAATTTTGATGGTGGCATGGATGAACGCCGATGCGCTCTCTGAGACGGCACAAACAGGCCGTGCGGTGTTTTGGTCGCGCTCGCGTAACCGGCTTTGGCGCAAGGGCGAAGAGTCTGGTCACGTCCAACGCCTGGTTGAACTCAGACTCGATTGCGATGGTGATGTACTGTTGTTAAAAGTCGAGCAAATCGGCGAGATCGCCTGTCATACTGGACGCGCAAGTTGTTTCTATCGGCGTCTTGAACAAAGTGCTGATCCGTTATCCTCAACATGGGTAAGCGTTGATCCAGTTCTCAAAGACCCCGAGCTCATTTACAAGTGAACGCCCTAAACATGACAGCTTCTACTTCCACCGCCTCACCGATTGACACGTCCGATGTCATTCTGGCAAGAATCGCTGACATCCTAGCCACTCGTTTGCCCGCGCGCGGTGGCGATCCTGCGACCTCGTATGTGGCAAAGTTGTTTTCGAAAGGGCCCGACGCTGCATTAAAAAAGATTGGCGAAGAAGCCACTGAACTCGTCATGGCGGTCAAAGACCAACAACCCGAGCGAATCGTGGCAGAAACTGCAGATTTGTGGTTTCATTGCTTGGTGGTGCTCACCGAACATGGTTTGCGCCCCGAACAGGTATTGGCCGAATTGGCTAGGCGCGAAGGCGTATCTGGCCTTCAAGAAAAAGCTTCCCGTAACCCTTAAACGAACTCCCATGAGCGAAAACTGCCTCTTCTGCAAGATTGTGAAAGGTGAAATCCCTGCAAAAATCGTCTACACCGATGACGATTGTGTGGTTTTTCATGACATTCACCCCGCAGCTCCAGTACATTTGCTCATGGTGCCCCGTCACCATATCGTGTCCATGCAAGATATCAAACCCGAAGATGCTGGCTGGTTAGGTAGAATGCTGACTCAAGTGCAACACATCGCATTAACAAATGGCTGCAACCCGGGGCCTGAAGGCGGTTTTCGTCTCACCACGAATTCAGGCCTTGAGGGCGGCCAAGAGATTAAACACCTGCATTTTCATATCCTTGGTGGTAAACGCCCTTGGCAGGGCTTCACCCCCATCAAGAATTAATCTGGAGAACGATCATGGGTAGTTTTAGTATTTGGCACTGGCTAATTGTTTTGGTTATTGTTGCACTCGTTTTTGGCACCAAAAAGATTAGAAACATCGGAGCCGATTTAGGCGGTGCGGTGAAAGGCTTCAAAGAAGGCATGAAAGACCCAAACGCGAAAGAAGGCGAGGCCACGACAGCAGCAGCTGAGGCGGCACCGGTGCAGCGCGTTGCCACGGCCGAGACCATAGATGTGCAAGCAACAGAGAAATCAAATACTCAGCCCGGTCCGCGTTAACCCTTTCCGCTAGCTTTTCTAGCTGAGTCTTTTTGGCACATCACACACCATGTTTGACGTCAGCTTTACCGAACTACTCGTTATCGGGGTCGTAGCTCTGGTCGTCATCGGCCCAGAGCGTCTGCCCAAAGTGGCTCGTACGCTCGGCCACTTGGTGGGGCGCGCGCAGCGCTATGTGAATGATGTCAAAACTGACATTCAGCGCGAGGTCGAACTCGACGAGCTGCGCAAGCTAAAAGACCAAATGCAAGATGCCGCTCAAAGCGTGCAGTCAAGCCTGCAAAATACCGAGTCCTCGCTGCGCAAACCTCTTGAGTCACTCGAACAAGACGTCTCAGCAATAAAAGAATCGCTGTCCCATACCAGCTCAGATCTTGTCGAGCCGGTCAACCCCGAGATCCCAAAGCCCTCGGTGGCAACGGTGACCGATACGAGCCCTTCGAGTATCGCTGCAGCCTCAATCCCTTCTTTTGCCGAAGCTGAGGCGCAGGCCATGCTCGTGCCAGATCCGCTCCCAACGTTAGTGCCTCTGCCAGAACTCGTTCCGGCGGCCGCACACACACTGCCACTCGCCGCAGCCCCAACTCAACTCGAGCTCGGCGCTTTGGCACCTACCACGGCTCATAACCCAAAACAGACCTCGGTCGCCTCTTCAACCCCAGGATCTGCATCTTGAGCTCTGACCGTTCTGCTAACACCGCAACTGAAGGCACTACCCAGCCTAATCCAGACGCTGAGCAAGCGCCGGCAGTCAACGAAAGTTTTATGTCGCATCTGGTTGAACTGCGCACTCGTTTATTGCGCGCAGTTGGCACCGTAGTGGCAATATTTGTTGTGCTGTTTATCTATCCCGGTGCCTCGGTGATCTATGACATTCTGGCCGCACCGATGCTGGCCTCGCTACCTCAAGGTACCCGCATGATCGCCACGGGCGTCATTACTCCATTTATGGTGCCCATGAAAGTCACCATGATGGCTGCGTTCGTTGTGTCATTGCCCGTCGTGCTTTATCAGGTGTGGGCTTTTGTGGCACCTGGTTTATATCGGCACGAGCAGCGCTTAGCCCTGCCCTTGATCGTTTCAAGTTCGTTGCTCTTTATTGCCGGGATGGCTTTTTGCTATTTCGTTGTGTTCAAGTCGGTTTTCACCTTTATTGCGTCCTTTGCGCCCGAGTCCATCACCCCGGCGCCTGATATCGAAGCCTATCTGAGCTTTGTGATGACAATGTTTCTGGCCTTTGGGGTCACATTTGAAGTCCCTGTTGCCGTCGTCTTATTGGTGCGCATGGGGATTGTGACCGTCGCAAAGCTGAGAGAAGCACGGGGTTACGTCGTCGTAGGGGCCTTTGTGATTGCTGCCGTGGTGACCCCACCAGACGTCGTCAGTCAGTTTTTGCTGGCCGTACCGTTGTGTGTGCTGTATGAGATTGGCATCTTGGTTGCAACTGGGGTCAAGCCCCGCAGCCAAGACAATACTGATGCCGAGTCCTAAGATTTGCACAGACTAGTCGTAGTTTGCGCATTAAATATATCTGTAACCATTTATCCTATTTGTATGAATGGTTACAAGAAAAATATCTCTTGTGACGAAATGTTTTAAGGTATATCTTTTTATCATTGGTTAATAGCCTTAGCTTCGGCCAAGCTGATCAATGCCTAGTCAGATCGAACCTATTGTGGTTCGGTCGCGGTACTTAAAGGGACCATCGTGCTCGCTCATCGTCTTAAACAGGCCCGTCTACGCGCGGGGTTGTCACAAGAAAAGCTCGGCAAACTCGCCGGTATTGATCCAATGTCAGCAAGCGCTCGTATGAACCAATACGAACGCGGTAAGCACTCACCCGACTATCAGTTGATGTGCCGTGTGGCTGAAATACTGAATATGCCAGTCAGTTGGTTTTATACCGAAGACGAAGAACTTGCGCGTCTGCAAGAAATCGCGTTTCACCTTGACGCCAATGTACGTCGGCCATTGTTTGTACAGGCCGAGTCTTTGTTCGCAGCAAACCCACCTGTTGCAAAGACCGTCGCGGCAGAGCCCACTAAGTAGGCTTGTGTAAAGAGTTACTTCGGCTTGACCGGACGCTGACCGAGCGTCATCGTCAAGGTTTGGGTGCGCCCGTTACGATAGATTCCCAGCTCAATCGTTTCACCAGGCGCATTCGCAGCAATGCGCGCCATGAGCCGCTGGGTATCGTTAACCGGTTGACCCGCAATCGTTTGAACAATATCACCGACCTTTAGGCCGCCTTTAGCGCCGGGGCCGTCGCGCATGATGCCCGCAATAATCACACCGCGAACCCGCTCTAAGCCAAAGGCACGCGCCAAATCCGCTGTCATGTCTTGCGGTTCGATACCAAGCCACCCTCGTTTCACAAAGCCAAACGTCACGATTTCGCTTAAGACCTTTTGTGCCGCTACGGCTGGAATCGCAAAGCCAATTCCCAGCGAGCCCCCGGATCTTGAATAAATTGCCGTATTGATGCCCACCAACCGACCCAGAGTGTCCACCAAGGCCCCACCTGAGTTTCCGGGATTGATTGCGGCGTCGGTCTGAATGAAGTTTTCATAGGTGTTGATCCCTAACCCTTCACGGCCCAGCGCAGACACGATACCCATTGTGATCGTTTGACCAACACCAAATGGATTACCAATGGCAAGCACCACATCCCCGATTTTGGGGGGGTCAAGTGACGCAAAGCCCAACACGGGTAGCTGACTCATTTCAACTTGCAACACCGCAAGATCTGAGTCTGCATCGACACCTAGCACCTTGGCGACCGCTTGACGCCCATCTGTGAGTGCCACCACAATCTCGTCCGCCCCCTCAATGACGTGAAGGTTCGTTAACACATGCCCCTTGGCAGACACCACCACACCCGAGCCTAAACTAGTCGTTTGTTGTGTTTGGTTAAATCCGGGCATTTGTTCAAAAAATTTGCGCAACACTGGATCAGGGGGCAAAGGAAGGCGCGACACTGTTGCCCGTTTAGTGGTGTGAATATTGACCACTGCTGGCGCAGCCACAGATACAGCTCCAGCGTAAGAGCCTGGTGCTTGTGAAGCGTTGCTGTCCGTACTCGGCAATAATCCAACAGCGCCATTCGGGTTGCGAAGTTGCGGTTTGACCCCTAGCCAATCTGGGCGCAAAGTTGTTACCACAAATAAAACTGCTATACAGACCGTTACCGCTTGGGCAAACAGCAACCAAAGACGACGCATGAGGTGTTCCAGAAAATGATGAAAACGGTATCGACCCAAACTTTAGAGCAGTGGCTCAACAGTACCCTCAGCACCGCTGCCTTCAATGACTACTGCCCAAATGGCCTCCAAGTGCAAGGCAAACCAACCATCTCGCATATTATCTCGGGCGTGACTGCAAGTCAGGCCTTAATTGAGGTCGCAGCCCAACGCGAGGCCGACGCCTTACTTGTGCATCATGGTTGGTTTTGGAAAGGCGAAGACCCAAGGGTACTCGGCACACGCAAGCGACGCCTCGCCGCGCTGCTGACACACGACATCAATTTGTTGGCCTTTCATTTGCCTTTGGACGCCCACCCAGTGCTTGGCAACAACGCGCAACTCGCGCGGGTGCTTGGCTTGGTAGCAGAGCCAACAACGACTTCAAATGGCCTACTTTGGTTTGGCTCAATGCCGGGGGCCAACACCCTTGGCCAGATCGCCAGCCGCGTCGAGCAGCGCTTAAACCGCCCGCCCCTGGTGATTGGCGCAGAAGAATTAGCCGTACAACGGATTGCTTGGTGCACTGGGGCGGCCCAAAACATGCTTGATCAGGCCATTCACGGGGGCGCCCAAGTGTTTATCACTGGCGAAGTCTCTGAGCCTACAGTGCATCTCGCGCGTGAGGCAGGCGTGGGGTTTATCAGCGCAGGCCACCACGCAACTGAGCGCTATGGTGTCCAAGCGCTCGGCCAGGCGATTGCCCAAGAGTTCGGTATCCGGGTTGACTTTGTCGATCTTGATAACCCTGTCTAACGCCTCTTTCACCTCACATCGCCCGACAGGCCTCACAACCTCACCCCCGCTATTGCGTCCGACCTGTGACCCTGATCGAGCATGGCCTTAGGCTAATAGGGTCGATTAGCCCGTGTGAGCGCCTACTTTTTGAGCGAGTCTCTGATCTCGCGTAGCAACTCAATGTCTTCAGGTGTCTTAGCCGGGGGCGCCGCTAGATCCATTTTGGCGCGGGCAGTATTGATTGCCTTCACCATAAAAAAGATGACGAACGCCAGCAAAACAAAGTTAATGACAATTGTTAAAAAGTTACCCCAGGCAAACAAGTTAGCCCCAGCCTTAGTTAAATCAGCGTAAGTTTCGGGTCCCGCGTACTGCGCGGGGCGAGACAGCACAATGTATTTGTTACTGAAGTCAACCGAACCGCCCACCAAAAAATTCACCAACGGCATGACAATATCTTTGACCAACGAGTCAACGATCTTGCCAAAAGCAGCGCCCACGATTACGCCCACAGCCAAATCAACCACATTGCCGCGTAGTGCAAATTGCTCAAATTCTTTGAAAATTCCTTTTCCCTGCGCCATTTCTAATTTCTCCCATAGAAAGTACCGGCTCGGTCGGGCTATAATAAGGGGTTAAAACGTTTGCAACAAGACGAAATATGTTTGTTGGGTAATGACTGCTAGGCGGCGTTGATAAGGTAAGGTCGCCCGCGCAACCACAAGGATAGGAAGATGAGTCAGGATTCAGTTATGCATGACGACGAAGGTGCGGTCCCAGCCACGCTCCCGTCTGACCCCTCGCGCCGTCTCTGGATTGGCACAACCTGTGCAATGGGCGGGGTAGCAGGCTTAGCTGCCGCGGTACCATTTGTCAGCACCTTTGCTCCGTCTGATCGCGCCCGCGCTGCCGGCGCACCCGTTGAAGTCGACATCAGCACCTTGGCACCTGGCGAAATGCGCACAGTTGAGTGGCGCGGCAAGCCTGTTTGGCTCATTCGCCGTACCAAAGAACAGCTCGATTCGCTCAAGCAAAATGCTGGCGAGCTTGCTGATCCAAACTCAAATCGCCCAGGTTTTACGCCTGCTTATGCAAAAAACGAATGGCGCTCGCGTAAACAAGAGCTCTTCGTCGCCGTTGGTATTTGCACCCATCTAGGTTGCTCGCCTACACCAAAATTTGTCACCGGCCCACAGCCAAGTCTGCCTTCCAACTGGGATGGCGGCTTTTTGTGCCCCTGCCATGGCTCAACGTTTGATATGGCCGGTCGCGCGTTTAAAAATAAACCCGCTCCCGACAATCTCGAAGTGCCTCCTTACCAATATTTAAGCGACACCCGCGTTGTTGTTGGGGTTGACGAGAACAACAAGGCCTAACGGTCTGTTGCTCACCCCCCACAACTTGACACTGAACAAGTAAAGGAACCGTTTTCATGGCTGGCCATAAAACTGTCGAAACGACCGGACTGCTAGGTTGGATTGATCAGCGTTTTCCGCTGACATCCACATATAAAGCGCACCTGTCTGAGTACTATGCTCCAAAAAACTTTAACTTTTGGTACTTTTTTGGCGCCCTCTCATTGTTAGTGCTGGTGCTGCAAATCGTCACCGGTATTTTCTTGGTCATGCACTACAAACCCGACGCGCAGTTTGCGTTTCAATCCGTCGAGTACATCATGCGCGAAGTGCCCGGCGGATGGTTTATCCGCTATATGCACTCAACCGGGGCCTCGATGTTTTTTGTCGTGGTGTATCTGCACATGGTGCGTGCGCTGATTTACGGTTCATACCGCAAACCGCGTGAATTAGTCTGGATCTTCGGTGTCGGTATTTTCTTGTGCTTAATGGCCGAGGCGTTTTTTGGCTATCTCTTACCTTGGGGTCAGATGTCTTTCTGGGGTGCACAGGTGATTGTGAACCTGTTCTCGGCGATCCCATTTATTGGGCCTGAACTCTCGATCTGGATTCGGGGTGACTATGTGGTGTCTGACGCCACACTGAATCGCTTTTTCGCCTTCCATGTGATTGCCATTCCTTTGGTGCTGCTCGGCCTGGTTGCCGCGCACGTGGTCGCCTTGCACGAAGTGGGCTCAAACAACCCAGACGGCGTTGACATCAAAACCAAACAAGACAAGTATGGTCGTCCACTTGACGGTATCCCGTTTCACCCCTACTACACCGTGCACGACATCATGGGTTTTATGGGGTTTCTCATTATCTTCATGGCGATTGTTTTCTTCGCCCCCGAGATGGGCGGCTACTTTCTAGAGTTCAACAACTTTATTCCAGCTGACCCACACAAAACACCCTTACACATTGCGCCGGTCTGGTATTTCACTCCTTTCTACTCGATGTTGCGCGCCACGACCGACGACTTCACGTGGGTGCTGGCTGGTTCAGCCGTCATAGCCGCAATCGTGATGTTTTTTCGTAGCAAAGGCTTAGTCAAACTGATTGTGCCCGTGGTGCTATTTGGCGTGGCCGTGTTGCTGCGCCTGATCGACGCTAAGTTCTGGGGTGTTGTGGCAATGGGTGGCGCTGTCGTGCTGCTCTTCTTCCTGCCTTGGTTAGATTACAGCCCTGTCAAATCCATACGCTATCGTCCAGGCTGGCACAAAACGCTTTACGGCATCTTCTTTGCCAACTTTGTTGTCTTGGGCTATCTCGGCACACAAGCGCCAACAGACGTCTTTAACTTGCTCTCGCAAATTGGTACGCTCATTTATCTGGGCTTCTTTTTCCTGATGCCTGTCTGGAGTCGTCTCGGAACCTTCAAGCCGGTCCCTGACCGCGTCACGTTCCACGCCCATTGAGCCTAACCTAATTTACGGAATGACCATGATCAAGAAGCTGCTTTGTGCTCTTGCCCTGCTGATCACCTGCAACGCTGCCAGTGCTGCGGGCGGCGCGTTTCCCTTAGAGCGCGCACCTAATCGCATCAACGAACTCACGTCGCTGCAAAACGGTGCCAAGCTGTTTGTTAACTATTGCCTGAACTGCCACAGCGCTGCCTCTATGCGCTATAACAAACTGAACGACATCGGCCTGTCCGACGAACAAATCCGCACCAGCCTTTTATTTACAGGCGAAAAAGTCGGTGATCTGATGATGGGGTCAGTGGGCGTAAAGGATGGCAAACGCTGGTTTGGTGTGATGCCACCCGACCTCTCTGTCATGGCGCGGGCAAAATCAGTCAATGCGGGTCCAACGGGCTCAGACTACATTTACACGTACTTGCGCACGTATTATCGCGATACAAGCAAACCAACGGGTTGGGATAACCTTGCGTTTCCCGCCTCAGCCATGCCCCATGTGCTCTACGAGCGTCAAGGACCACGTGAACTCACCACCATCGTGACTCATGAGCACCCAGCACCCGGCGGTAAGGGCCCTGCAACCTGGGAGCGCGTCACAACGACGTATGACTCGCTGGGTTACGTCACGAGCAAAACCGAGGCGCTCTCAAATTATCGTGGTGCAGCGAGTACCGAGCATAAGTTTAAGAGTCTTGATGCCTCACGTACGTCTGCTTACGACAACGACATTGCCGACCTCACAGCCTTCTTGACCTGGATGGCTGAACCTATTCAACAAAAGCGCAAGCAAATTGGGGTTTGGGTCTTATTGTTCTTGGGTCTGTTTTTTGTCGTCGCGTGGCGCCTGAACGCCTCGTTCTGGAAGCACGTTAAGTAGCTTTTATTTCAGGGCCAGCGTCTGCTCAATGTAGACGCTGGCCTTTCGTTTTTATCTGTAGTCATTTTTAGGACGGAAATCCACCATGATGGTCCTCTACTCCGGCACCACCTGCCCCTTTTCACATCGCTGCCGCTTTGTGTTGTTTGAAAAAGGCATGGATTTCGAAATCCGCGATATCGACTTATTCAATAAGCCTGAAGATATTGCCGTGATGAATCCCTACGGACAAGTGCCAATCTTGGTTGAACGTGACTTGATCCTGTACGAGTCAAACATCATCAACGAATATATTGACGAACGCTTTCCTCATCCACAGCTGATGCCTGCTGATCCAGTCATGCGTGCGCGTACGCGTTTGTTTTTATACAACTTTGAAAAAGAGTTGTTTATTCACGTGGCAGCGCTTGAAGACCGAGCTGTCCGCGCTGATGAAAAACGCATGAACGTCGCACGCGCAGCAGTACGTGATCGCCTGTCGCAGCTTGCACCTTTGCTGCTAAAAAACAAGTACATGCTTGGCGAAGAGTTCTCGATGCTTGATGTCGCGATGGCACCCTTGCTTTGGCGCCTTGACCACTATGGTATCGAACTGCCAAAAACAGCGGCCCCGATACAAAAATATGGCGAGCGTATTTTTTCACGCCCAGCCTATATTGAGGCGCTGACGCCCTCAGAAAAAGTGATGCGCCGTTAATCAACAACGCAATGGCCGAGACCTCTACCAAACCGTACATGATTCGTGCACTGCACGAATGGTGCACCGATAACGGCTACACGCCTCAAATCGTGGTGCGTGTTGATCAAAATACGATGGTGCCACCGGCACACATCCGAGATGGTCAGATCACGCTCAATATTGGCATGATGGCAACCAAGGGACTCGTCTTAGGCAACGACAGCATCGAGTTTCAAGCGCGCTTTAACGGCGTGACTGAAAACCTCTATATCCCGGTTGGCGCGGTGACGGCGCTATATGCGCGCGAAACCGGCGCCGGCATGGGTTTTGAGGTTGAACAGCCTAGCACTGACAGTACTCCGGCCACTAACTCGTCGACGGCTGGTTTTGCAGGCGGTGCACAGGCACAATCGCCTGAAACTGGGTCACCTTCCACTGCACCTAGCTCTGCGGCTACCGACCCGAAGCGGCCTACACTCACGATTGTTAAATAGCGATCTCTCTAGATAAAAAACGTTTGCCATAATTCATTTATAATTCGCGGCTCTGTTGTTAGTTCTCACTAACGCGGGCAAACAGTAAATTGCCGGAGTAGCTCAGTTGGTAGAGCAGCTCACTTGTAATGAGAAGGTCGAGGGTTCGATTCCTTTCTCCGGCACCAGTAAAATCAACGACTTAGCCCAACTCATAAGGTTGGGCTTTTTCGTTTCTGCGTATTTGCTCACAAAGACTCAGAAAAAAATTTATCCCATTGATAAACGAT
>JAIPCU010000021.1 GCA_021738045.1 Candidatus Methylopumilus sp.
GACTTAAGCGTACTGGGTTCGGCCGGCCTGCGCCGTGCGCGCCGCCAAATCGGCATGATTTTTCAAGAATACGCTCTGATCGAACGCTTGACCGTCATGGAAAACCTGCTGTCGGGCCGCTTGGGTTACACCGGGTTCTGGGCCAGCTGGTTTCGGCGTTTTGAAGGGGATGACATCGCGCAGGCCTACTCACTGCTTGATCGTGTGGGGTTGGGCGGGATGGAGAACAAGCGCGCCGATGCGCTTTCAGGTGGGCAGCGCCAGCGCGTAGGGATCGCGCGGGCCTTGATGCAAAGCCCAAAGCTGCTGCTGGTGGATGAGCCAACGGCCAGCCTGGATCCGAAGACCTCGCGCCAGATCATGCGTTTGATCCTTGAGCTGTGCCAAGAACGCGGGCTTGCGGCGATCGTGAACATTCACGATGTGGTGTTAGCAACCGAGTTCCTGCCAAGGATTGTAGGTCTGCGTGCCGGCAGTGTCGTGTACGACGGCCCAGCGGCCGACATCGATAAGACGGTGTTGACCAATATTTATGGCGACGAGGATTGGACCGCCATCACCCAAAGCATGCAAGCCACAGCCAGAGGCGACTCTGACTACGGTGATCAAGAACGTGGTGCGCGTGACCACCGCGTGTTGACGCTGGCTGATTCTGTATGACCCCTGCGGTAACGGCTGCAGCAGTATTGCCACGCCAGTGGCGGCGCCCTCAATTTATTGCGAACCCTCGCCTGCGCTGGGCACTGTATGCCGGTGCGGCCCTTTACCTCGTGTTGGGTATCGGCTCGCTAGAGGTCAACTGGGCACGCGCCATCCAGGGACTAGAGCGCGGCTGGGTGTTCGTACTTGGCTTTCTGAATCCGAATTTCACCAGTCGTTGGGATGAGATCGTCATTGGTTTCCAAGAAAGCCTGACGATGACGATCACCTCCACTGCCCTAGGCGTCGCGTTGTCGATTCCAGTTGCCGTTGGCGCAGCCCGAAACCTTGCGCCAACTTGGGTCTATCTCATCTGCCGCAGTTTTATCGCCTTGTCTCGAACGCTCAACGAAATCATTGTCGCCATCTTTCTGGTGGCCATGTTCGGGTTTGGTCCCTTCGCCGGATTTTTAACGTTGACGTTCGCCACCATAGGCTTCATGGCCAAACTCATGGCTGAGGACATTGAAGAGATTGAAGCGTCACAACTTGAGGCCCTTCGTGCCACGGGTGCTGGATATCTACAGGTGCTCGACTTTGCCGTGTTGTCACAGGTGATGCCGCGCCTAGTGGGCCTTTCACTGTATCGACTCGATATCAACTTTAGAGAATCAGCCGTGATTGGTATTGTGGGCGCCGGCGGAATTGGTGCGACGCTCAACACCGCCATGGACCGCTACGAATTTGATACAGCTGCCGCCATCATCTTGGTCATCATTGCGATCGTGATGGTGGCTGAGTACACCTCGGGCTGGCTCAGAAAGCGCATCCAATGAGCTCGAAGATCCCTTCTGTGCCAGTTTGGCGCAAACGCACCTCGCGCAATGAGCTGATTCTGTTCGCAGTTTGGGTGCTCACACTCGCCTTTGTGTCCTGGGCTTTCCAGGTGATGACGAACGACACGATTTGGGCCTTCGTTTCAGACGCACCCAAACAAATGCAAGATATCGGTTCACGCATGATGCCGCCTGCCTGGAGCTTTGTGCACGAGCTCTGGTGGCCGCTGTGGGAAACTATCAATATCGCGACTCTGGGGACCTTGCTCGGACTGGTCATGGCGGTGCCGGTCGCTTTTATGGCGGCGCGCAACACGACGCCAAGTACAACACTCGTGCGTCCTGTGGCACTGCTGCTGATTGTTGGGTCACGCTCGATCAATTCACTGATCTGGGCGTTGCTTCTGGTGGCCATCTTGGGCCCTGGGGTGCTCGCTGGCATCCTGGCCATTGCCCTGCGCTCGATCGGCTTCATCGGAAAATTGCTATACGAGGCCATCGAAGAGATTGATGCCGCGCAAGTAGAGGCCATCGAAGCCACCGGTGCAAGCTCGGCCCAGACCATGGCTTGGGGTGTGGTGCCACAAGTTGCACCTACGCTTGCAGGCATCAGCGTCTTTCGCTGGGACATCAACATTCGAGAGTCCACCGTGCTGGGCTTGGTTGGCGCAGGCGGGCTGGGTGTCAAGCTAGAGTCTGCGCTCAACACACTCGCCTGGCCCAAAGTCACCATGCTGCTTCTAGTCATTCTTGCCACGGTGGCGGTCAGTGAGTGGGTGACGGCCAAGGTACGACAGCGCTTGATCTAATGAGGCAGACCACAAGCTAGGCGAAGTGCTCTTTTTTTTGGCGGGGAGGATGTCAAAAACTGTAACGGCTCGTCAGATGCTGAGATCACAAGCTATTTTTTTCCTGTACAAGAAAAATTTTTGAGCTCTTGCTCAACGCTTCGCGGATTGATGGCTTTCCACGGCCCATAGATTTTTTGTGTATTGACCACATCGCCGCGGGCCATACGCTCGTCAAACAACTCAATCGTGTAGATCCTCACACGATTATCCGGGCAGTTATATTGCGCCTTGATGACTACAGAATGAAATATGTGTCCTTCCTCATTACGCATCTTGCGTTTGTAGTCAAGCATCTCTGCCACATTCACAAACCTATCCATTTGAATAAGCTCGCTGCGTTCGGTATAGGTAGTGAGGGTGGCGTCCTCATGCATACTCAGCCACTGCGCCTCAGCGCTGTTACCGAATAGCCCATGCAGCAGCACCAACACACAGAACATCAAAACGGTCGCGCTGTCTCTCATGCTTTTCCTTTTCAAAGACTAAAACTGATGTCGAAGTCCTACACCGAGAACCATGCTTTTGACTGACTTAACCTTAGTATCATGATTAGCGTAAAACGCATGTACGAAATTTATCAGTTTTAGCGCACTAGATCACCCAGCAACCTTAGGGGATTCTTTCTCAACAGCTTTCCCGAGCTACAGCGTAAGACAACGAGCATGTGGGTTTGTGCACAGAGTTTCCCTCTCTCTCCTGGCTTGCAGCTACCCCTGAAAAAGCGCTTTCCGGTATCCGCCGAGTCGTTGGCGAAGTCGTTGCCGAAATGACCGCCTGTGGCGTAGAGCCGGGGTAGAGCCAAATTTTGGCGGGGCAGCAATAACAACATCACACACCGCCTGGGATGTTGACGAGCTGCGCGCAACGCTTCTGTCACGAAATAGTAAAAAAATCTAATCTTTTCATAGAGTTGTAATACAAGCGCTTCATCTGCCAGCAACAATCAGCTGTTAAGGTTTATATGTTACCCCCCTTGCACTCGTTAACGGAGTCACTTATGCTGAAAAATATTAACGACCTGACCTCTCTAGAGTCTTTGCATTCGAGTGTGGAAAAGGTCATTCAGACTTCACAAGAAATGAGCAGAAGCCATAGTGAAGCTGTGCGTACAGTATCTGAATTGTCGACGATGCACCTTCAGAAACTGACACGAACAGTGCAGTCGGACACCAAGAAAATAGAAGGGCTGCTGTCCGATTTCACGCGGGAGGCGACCAAGGTCTCGCAGGCAGCGACGCCCAATGACTGGTTGAAGATGTATGGCGATTTTATGAAAGACGCCGTGCAGCGCCAGGCGCTGATGTTCAACGCCCTGCGTCAGCGCGGCAACGTCTACACCGCACATCTTGACGCTGGCATGCCGCCAGTACTTGACTACCAATACGAAGTGGTCGTTGACGGTAAAGATTTGGTTCGACCAGTGAATTATCTGCTGCTCAAACTGACGCCGCCGCAGGGGGTTGTAATTAATCCTGAACGTGCGCCGGTACTGATCATTGATCCGCGAGCCGGACACGGCGCAGGCATTGGCGGCTTTAAACAGGATAGTCAGGTCGGTGACGCGTTTGCTGATGGCCATCCGGTCTACTTCGTTGCTTTTCGCCAAATGCCTGAACCAGCTCAGACAATCGCTGATGTGCGTGATGCTGAGATTCACTTTTTGCGCCTGATCGCGCAAGCGCATCCACAAGCCCCCAAGCCCATCTTGATGGGTAATTGCCAGGGTGGCTGGGCCGCCATGCTGGTTGCAGCAAAAGCGCCTGAACTGGTTGGCCCGATTGTTCTAAACGGCTCACCCATGTCGTACTGGGCGGGCAACGTCGGCGAGAATCCAATGCGCTACACCGGCGGTCTGGTCGGTGGTGCAACACCAGCCCTGCTGATGTCTGATCTTGGACATGGCTTGTTCGATGGCGTGGCACTGGTCGAGAATTTCGAATCACTGAACCCCGCCAACACTTACTTCAAGAAATACTACAACCTATATTCGAACATTGATGCTGAGGCACAACGCTTTATCGATTTTGAACGCTGGTGGGGCGGTTACTGCTTCATGACTGAAGCTGAAATACGCTGGATTGTTGAGAACCTTTTTGTTGGTAACAAACTGGCAGCCGGTGAGGCTGTTCTGAACGGTGAGCGCGTTGATCTGCGTCAGATTCAGTCCCCGATCATTGTGTTCGCCTCGCATGGCGACAACATCACGCCGCCGCCGCAAGCGTTAAACTGGATCGCTGACCTGTATTCAACAGCCGACGAAATTAAAGCGCGCGGTCAGCGCATTGTTTACATGTTGCACGATACGATCGGCCATCTTGGCATTTTTGTTTCAGCCAAAATCGCCGGGCGCGAACACGAAGCCATCACAGATACCATTCGCGCGATCGAAGCGATGGCGCCTGGCCTCTACGAGATGAAGCTCGAAGACGCTGCGGACAGGCTGCACATCCGGTTCGAACCCAGAACCATCGACGATATTTTGCATTTTGATGTCACGCGTGACGAAGAAGTTTTGTTTTCTGAAGTCAGACGCATGTCAGAGGTTCATACCGAGGTCTACGAGCGTGCCGTGCGGCCCGTGCTCAAGCACGTGGTCACCAAACAGTCGGCCGAACTGCTGCGTAACTTGCACCCGCTGCGTACCCAGCGCCTCGTATTCTCGGACAAGAATCCAATCATGTCGCACTTAGATCCCGTGGCGAATAAGCTGGCTCAGGAGCGGGTCAACGTTGCCGATAACAACCCGTTTTTGATGGCTCAGCAAATTTGTGCAGGAATCATTGAGATGCAACTCAATCTGTACAGAGACTTGCGCGATGCCGCCGCTGAGAACAGCTTTTTCGCGATCTACACTTCGCCGCTCACCAAAGCCATGTTCCCACCAGTTGCCAACGAGCATCCTTCAAACGTTATGGGCGATGTGACAAAAATGCCTGAAATCGCTAAGGCGCTGGCCGACATTGAGCTGGGTGGTCTGGCCGAAGCCACGGTGCGGATGTTGCACCTGCTGACTAAAGCCCGCGGATACGTGCGCAGAACACGACTCGAACGCGAACTGCTTGCCTTGAAAAAAACTGATTTGTTCCCTGAACTGAATGAAGATAGCATCACCAAACTTCTACATGTTCAGTCACTGATTGTGGATTTTGCACCCAAACAGGCGATCTCCACACTCACAGTTCTTCTCAGTACTCCTGAACTGAAAAAAGCCGCCCTTCAGCTGGTCATGGATATTGCGGGACCAAGAGAAACTATGCACCCGGCCGCGCTCAAACAATTTGAAGAGTTCGAGGGACTCCTGTCATGAATGGCCTAAACGACTTGAATAACCGGGTTTGGGCTGAATTAACGGTCGGTGACGAGGCGTCGATCGAACGCACCGTCACCTCTCGGGAGCTGTACCTGTTTGCCCATGCCTCGGGCAACCTCAATCCGATGCATATGCCGCATTTGCATGTGGCTGACCCCGACAACTCGATGGTGGTCGCACCTTCGATGTGGCTGGGCGCGCTGATCTCTAGCGCACTGGGTAACATCCTGCCCGGGCCGGGTACGTCGTACCGCAAGCAAACCCTCGACTTTGTTGATCGCGCTAAGCTCGGCGATGTATTGACGATCAAGATCAAACTGGTTGAAAAGCAAGTCAGCCCAGTCGTTGTATTTTCAACCGAGGTGCGTGATGCGAGCGGTCGTTTGATCGCCGCTGGTTTCGCCGAAGTTAACGCACCACTTGAGAAGAAATCTCTCGCTCAGGACGCGTTGCCAGCCCTACTTCTTTCTGAGCATAACCATTTCGATCAGCTGATCGTCGCCGCGCAAAAGTGCGCCCCGATGCCCACCGCAGTGGTATGCCCCGATGATTCAAAGTCTCTGGGTGGTGCCTTGATGGCGATGCGCGCCCAGTTAATCGTACCCTTATTGATTGGTTCAAGATCAGCGATTCAACGGGCCGCGGATGAAGCCAATGAAGACATCGCGGATATCGAACTAATCGATATTGCCGATCACCGTCAGGCGGCCGCCAAAGCCGTCGAGTTGGCCAATCAGCACAAAGTGCGTGCGATCATGAAAGGCAACGTGCATTCAGACGAAATTCTGGCTCAGGTTGTGAAGAAAGAAGGTGGCTTGCGTGGTTCACGACGCATTTCGCATGTTTTCGTCTTGAACGTACCTACTCTCAGCTACCCCCTGTTTATTAGTGATGCGGCGATCAACATCGCCCCTGATCTGGCCACAAAGGTTGACATCACACAAAACGCCATCGACCTCGCGCGCGCCTGCGGGATTGAGGTGCCTCACGTTGCGATCCTGTCAGCCGTCGAGACCGTCAATGCAAGTATCCCTTCTTCGATGGATGCTGCGATTCTGGCCAAAATGGCGGATCGTGGGCAAATTCACGGCGGCCTCGTCGATGGTCCGCTGGCAATGGACAATGCGATTGATATGGGTGCGGCCCAGACAAAGCATCTGACTTCGCCCGTGGCCGGTCGTGCTCAGGTGCTGATCGTTCCAAATCTTGAGGCTGGCAATATGCTTGCCAAGCAACTGACGTTTATTTCGCATGCTCAGCCTGCGGGTCTGGTGTTAGGCGCCAAGATACCGGTCATGCTGACCAGTCGTGCTGACAGCGCTGAGGCCAGAATGGCTTCTTGCGCGCTGGCGCAGCTGTACGACGCCTATTGCCAAAATGGCCAATCGGTCTTGACTCACGAAAGCATAAGGTAGGCCTTCATGGCAACTAGCATGACCAACCCGCAGCCCGCACTCCTAGTTATTAATGCAGGATCTTCGTCGATCAAGTTTGCGCTCTTTGACGATGAAACTCTTGCAGAGTTAGTAAGGGGACAAATAGACGGCATCAGCTCAGCGGCGGCTTTTCGCGCCAAGAGCCCCGATCGTACAATTGACGAGCAGTTGCAATGGCCGCTTGAGGTTGCTCCTAAAGATCACAGTGCTGCGCTGCAATTCTTGATTGAGTGGCTCGGGCAAACGCTAGTTGGCGTGCAAGTCGCTGCAGTAGGCCACCGTGTAGTGCACGGCGGGTCGCATTACACCGAGCCCGTTGTCATTAACGAGGCCGTGTTGCATGAACTTGAATCGATCTTTGCCTTGGCCCCCTTACACGAACCCCATAACATTGCCGGCATCAAGGGCGCGCGCGCCGCCTTCGGTGACATTACACAGGTTGCCTGCTTCGACACAGCGTTTCATCGCACCCAGTCCTTTATCAACGACACGTATGCCCTGCCACGCAGTCTTTATCTTGAAGGGGTCAGGCGCTACGGTTTTCATGGACTGTCGTATGAGTTCATAGCGGGATATCTGAAAGAGAATTTTCCAGAAAGCTTCAACGGAAAGTGCATCATTGCCCATCTGGGCAACGGCGCCTCGATTTGTGCGATCGAGAACGGTCAAGCAGCCTCGTCGACCATGGGTTTCAGCCCTCTTGAAGGTTTACCTATGGGTACGCGTTCAGGCAGAATCGATCCAGGCGTCTTGTTGTACCTGATGCAGCACAAGCGATGGGACGTGCACCAGATCTCGGACTTGCTTTACAAACAGTCGGGTCTCAAGGCACTCTCGGGCGGACTCTCGAACGATATGCGTACGCTAGAAGCCTCAGACAGCACTGAGGCAACAGAGGCCATCGAGTACTTCGTTCAACACGTGCAACAAGAGATCGCAAGCCTTGCTGCCGTAATGCGCGGCGTCAACACCTTGGTTTTTACCGGTGGGATTGGTGAGAATTCAGTCTTGATCCGCAAACGCGTCATGCAAGGACTCGAGTGGTTGGGTCTGCACGTTGACGAGACGCAAAACGCCTCTGGCGCCACGGTGCTGTCTCAGGCGCAATCCAACATTCTTTGTTTGCGTATTCCAACCAACGAAGAGGGCATGATCGCCCAGCACACTAAAAAACTGGCTACAACAGAACGCGGTTGCCACTGATACCTTTTTTAGAACTACCTTTCAAAGGCTGCTCAAATGAAAATTCAATCAATTGGCATCATTGGTGCCGGTATTATGGGTAACGGGATTGCGCAGATCTGCGCAAGTCATGGTCTGCAGGTCACGATGATTGATGTTGATCAGACGGCGATCACCCGCGGCACCAACAACATCACCACAAATCTTGAGCGTTTGGTTAAAAAAGAAACCATCACGCGTGAAGCGCTTGAGCAAACCTTGAAAAGAGTGCATGGCAGCACTGATTACCAAAGTTTGATAGGCCTTGACTTCATAATCGAAGCCGCGACTGAAAATCAGGGATTGAAAGAGAAGATTCTTAGGCAAATCGACACCATCGTACCTGGCGAAACGATGATTGCCACCAATACTTCATCCCTTTCGATCACCAAACTCGCGGCTTTGAACTCACGACCCGAACGCTTTATCGGCATGCACTTTTTTAATCCTGTGCCCGTAATGAGCTTGGTCGAAGTGATTCGGGGTCTGCAGACCAACGATGAAACCCATCAGGCCGTACATGCCTTTGCGGTCGAAATTGGTAAATACCCGATCACGGTAAAGAACGCTCCGGGCTTCGTGGTCAACCGTATTTTGTTACCAATGATCAATGAGGCGTTTTTTGTTTTGAGTGAAGGTCTGGCGACCGCCCAAGATATTGACATTGGCATGAAACTTGGTTGCAATCAGCCAATTGGTCCGCTCGCACTGGCAGATCTGATCGGGCTCGATACTTGCCTCGCGATCATGGACGTTTATTTTAATAACTTCTGTGATTCAAAATATCGTCCAGCTCCATTGCTACGCGAGATGGTCGCCGCAGGTTTTCTGGGTCGCAAAACGGGTCGCGGTGTTTTCAACTACGCTTAAGTGGCTATTGACTCTTAAATGAGTCATGGCTTCAGTTTCTTGTCGGATATGCGCGTAAAACCTCGCCGCACAAGGCAGGGAGGTGGCGCAGCCTTCCTTTTCTTGGCCTTTAATTTAGTGTGCGCTTGAATACAGTTATCCCCCGTTAATGGGGTAGAGCCTGGGGTAGAGCCCGGGGCTTGTGGCATATCAATTCGCTGCATAGCAGGTTCGAAACTTAAGTTTTGGCGGACAGAGGGGGATTCGAACCCCCGATACGCTATGAACGTATACACGCTTTCCAGGCGTGCGCCTTCAACCGCTCGGCCACCTGTCCGCTGTCATAACAAGCCACGCATTCTAACAGAGGCAGATATGCCGCCCGAGCGGCTCAACACCGCTGCAGGCTAGGCCGCCGATGCCTATACTAGCGGCCATGTCAGCCAGCACGCTTACTCCAACGCCCCCAGCCTCGCCCACGCCAGCCCCAACGCTTGGGCTGCTGTTTATTTTGTTCGCCAAAATCGGCGCAACCAGTTTTGGCGGGGGTATTTCAGGCTGGATGTATCGTGATTTTGTTGATCGGTATCACTTTTTGACCGAAGACGAGTTCATGAGTGCGCTGACGATCAGCCAGATCTTGCCCGGGCCCAATGTCGCCAACCTGGCGTTGCATATTGGACAAAAGCTGCGTGGCGGTTTGGGCGGCCTTGTCTCAGTACTGGCCTTGCTAGTGCCCCCAATGATCTTGGCCGTGCTGCTGAGTATTGTCTTGCTTGATTTGGGTTCAATCAGTTGGATCCACGATTTTCTTGAAGGCTTGGCGGCAAGCGCGATGGGTCTTACGGCCTCGGTTGGCATCCGCGGGCTGAAACGATCCTATCGTATCGGGCTATGGCCAATAGCACTTAGTGTCTCAGTGTTTATTGGGCTGTTTTTATTGAAGCTGCCGCTTGTGCCCGTCATTTTGGGTTTGGCGCTTGTTGGCCTCGTATTTGCCAATATTCATCAAAAGCGTATCAATCCCAAAACAGCAAAACCGCCCGCCTGATGAAAACCTCAAATATTTATCTAGATTTATTTGTTGTCTTTGCACCGTTATCGTTGATCTCAGTAGGCGGTGGACAAAGTGTGGTGGGTGATATGCATCTGCAGGCCGTCGACATTTATCACTGGCTCACGCACGCGCAATTTATCGATTTGTTTGCGATCTCGCGTGCGGCACCCGGGCCAGGCGCCTTGTTAGCAACTTTGATTGGCTGGCAAGTCAGTGGCTGGCAAGGTGCCTTGGTGGCATCGCTTGCGTTGTTTGGGCCTTCAACCATCTTGGCGTATTTTGTGACGCGTGCCTGGCACAAAAGTCATAACAAGCCTTGGACCGCAATCGTCCAAAACGCCCTCGCCCCCTTAGCCTCGGGGCTATTGCTGACCAGCGCAATCATCATCTTGCGCTCAACCTCGGGCGGCGTCACCCCATGGTTAATCGCGGCTGTGTCGGCTGGGATATTTTGGCGCTTTAAAACCATCAATCCACTGCCAGTGCTATGCGTGGGCGGACTAGTGTTGGTGCTTGTACGGATGTGGTTTTAACGCTATTTCACCAACGACAACATCCGCTGCACATAGCGTGCGATCGTATCCACTTCTAGATTGACACGTTGACCAACCTTTAGATGTTGCAACGTTGTCACGGCAATCGTGTGGGGGATCAAATTGATACTAAAGCGTGTACCGCCCGCCACATCGTCAACTCTATTCACAGTCAAACTCACGCCGTTGACGGTGATCGATCCCTTGTAGGCCAAAAAAGCTGCAAGAGAAGCGGGGGCTTGCACGATGAGCTCCCACGATTCGCCAACCGCCTCAAACTTCACCACTTCGCCCAAGCCATCCACGTGACCAGAAACCAAATGCCCGCCGATCTGATCGCCGATGCGCAAAGATTTTTCTAGGTTCACAGGGCCCAGGGCATCAAGGCCCATGGTCAGTCGCAAACTCTCGCGCGACACATCAACCGAAAACCCCTCAGCATGCTTGGACACCACCGTCATACAAGCGCCTTGAATCGCGATCGAGTCGCCAAGCCCCACGTCGGCCAAGTCTAAGCCACCGGCGTGAATTTTGATATGCACGCCCGTATCAGCTTTGTCACCCGCAAAGGGTTCAATACTTTGAATCTGACCAACGGCCGCGACGATTCCGGTAAACATCCTATTGCACCTTACCTGAGTTGCTATCGATTAAGTGAATACTTTGCATCAGTTCGCGCCACCGCTCAGGCAAGCGCGCCCGTACTCTAATATCTGTGCCCAACTGCTTGACCTCAGTAAACTCAAAGCGCTTCGCGCCTTCAAGTTGCGTGAGCACTGGCAACTGCGCCATGCTTCTGCCCTCGCCTAGCAGCATCGGCGCCATGTACACCAGCAACTCATCGACACAGCCGGCATCAAGCAAGGCACCATTCAAACCCGAGCCCGCTTCACAGTGAATTTCGTTGTGCCCTTGCGCAGCCAACCACTGCATCATCGCGCGCATATCAATGCGGCGGCGCACCTGACCCGCTTGAGGTGCTGTAGCCTCTGGCACACACACCACTTGCACACCACGCGCGGCTAAGCGCGCAGCCTTGTCGGGATTGCTATCCCCCACAAACACAAACGCATCGCCGCCTGCCAACACCGCTGCATCTTCAGCAATTTCAAAGCCAGGATCAATCACCGCGCGCTTCGGTTGACGCGGGGTCACCACATGCCGCACATTCATTTTTGGATTATCAGCACGCACAGTACCAATGCCCGTTAACACCACGCAACTGCGTGCACGCCAATGATGTCCATCAGCACGCGCCTCAGGGCCCGTGATCCATTGCGAGACGCCATTGTTTAAGGCCGTGCGACCATCAAGCGATACAGCCGCTTTCATCCAGACGTATGGCATGCCCCGCGTCATGCGTGAAACAAAACCTGGGTTCAGCTCAAGCGCTAAATCTGCGCACACACCAACGTTGACCTCGATACCTGCCTCACGCAACCCGCGCATACCGCGACCCGCCACACTAGGATTAGGATCAAAGTGTGCAAACACCACGCGCTTAGGGCCAGCCGCGATCAAGGCATCGACACAAGGGGGTGTACGGCCATGATGACTACAGGGCTCGAGCGTGACGTACACCGTTGCACCCAAAGCATTCAAACCCTTGGCCTTCATGTCGTTTAACGCCATGATCTCGGCATGGTGGCTACCCACGACTTGCGTCGCACCGCGGCCCAACACTTGGCCATCACGCACGATCAAGCAACCGACACGCGGATTAGGCGAAGGCACGTACAGCGCCCCCTCGGCTAAGGCAAGCGCCTGGCGCATAAAGAAAACGTCTTGATCGGGATTGCGCGTATCAGTGCCGCGCAGATAGGGCTGGTTCATGTCTTGCGCCGCAAAGGTGGTCCCTGCATCTCGCGAATCGCCTCAACGAACTCGCCGATATCCTCAAAGCTTTTATATACCGAAGCGAAGCGCACGTACGCAACTTTATCAAGTTTTTTAAGCTCGGCCATCACGAGCTCGCCTAAAAATTCGGTCGACACTTCGCGCTCGCCGCTTGTCAGCAGTTTGTCTTCAATACGCATGACGACGGCGTCAACGTCTTCGGTACTAACTGGGCGTTTGCGCAATGCAAGCGATAAGCTTGCGCGTAATTTACTAGCCTCATAATCGTGCCGGCTACCATTGCGTTTCACCACTGAAGGCATCGAAAGCTCAGGGCGCTCGTAAGTCGTAAAGCGCCGGTCGCACTCAACGCAGCGCCTGCGACGGCGAATAAAATCGCCCTCGTCAGCCCCACGAGAGTCAACCACTTGTGTATCAGGATGCCCGCAAAAGGGACACTTCATCGGAGTCCTAAACTTAAAGGCGTCTGTGCGGACACGACAGCCTGTCTAGCCCCATTTACAGGAGCGATCGGACACAAGACTTTGATCGAAAACATTGCAGGCGTCATCACGCCATTTACCTGATTATCGATAAACCGGGAAGTTCGCCGTCAACGCATTGACCCGTGCACGCACGGCTGCGACATTGGCTGCGTCTCGCGGATTATCAAGCACATCAGCAATCAAGTTACCGGTGAGTTCGGCCTCGGCTTCTTTGAAGCCACGGGTGGTCATTGCTGGCGTGCCTAAACGAATGCCGCTTGTGACAAAGGGTTTTTCAGGGTCGTTGGGAATCGCATTTTTGTTCACAGTAATGTGAGCCTGACCCAACACGGCCTCGGTCTCTTTACCGTTAACACCCTTGGCGCGCAAATCAACCAACATCACGTGACTTTCAGTATGGCCAGACACGATGCGCAAACCACGCTTGACTAAGGTCTGCGCCAACACTTGCGCATTTTTCACAACCTGTGCAGCGTAGGTTTTAAATTCAGGCGTTGCTGCTTCGTGAAACGCCACCGCTTTCGCTGCGATCACGTGCATCAAGGGGCCACCTTGGATGCCTGGGAAGATCGCCGAGTTAATCGCTTTTTCGTGTTCGGCTTTCATCATGATGACGCCGCCACGTGGGCCACGTAACGACTTATGCGTGGTTGAGGTGACAAAGTCAGCGTGTGGCACGGGGTTAGGATAAGCGCCACCAGCCACCAAACCTGAATAATGCGCGATATCCACCAGCAACAAAGCGCCGTTATCTTTGGCGATGCGAGCTAAGCGCTCAAAATCCATACGCAGCGAGTAGGCTGAAGCACCCGCCACAATCATTTTGGGCTTTTGTGTTTTAGCCAAGTGCTCAACCTTGTCGTAATCGAGCACTTCGTTAGCGTCTAAGCCATATTGGTGAAAGTTATACAGCTTGCCAGAGGCATTGACGCTTGCACCGTGGGTTAAATGACCGCCCTCAGCCAAACTCATCCCTAACACAGAGTCGCCTGGCTTTAAAAATGCCAGATATACCGCCTGATTGGCCTGCGAACCAGAGTTCGGCTGAACGTTGGCCGCTTCGGCGCCAAACAGCGCCTTTAATCGATCAATCGCCAGTTGCTCGACGATATCAACATACTCGCAACCACCGTAATAACGCTTGCCAGGATAGCCTTCTGCATACTTGTTCGTCATCTGCGTACCCTGCGCCTGCATCACTGCGGGGCTGGCGTAGTTTTCAGAAGCGATCAGCTCGATGTGCTGCTCTTGGCGAGTGTCTTCTTGCTGGATAGCAGCCCAAACGGCTGGGTCAACGCGATCAAGGGTCAATTTACGGTCAAACATAGAGGTTCCTGGCGAACGTGCAAAATTGGTTAGCTGTAGTGTACTTCGCCTAGCGGGGTCTCGCCCGCAGGCAAGAGCTATACCCCTACTAGCGTGACTCGCGCGAACTTGCGCTTACCCACCTGAATCACATACGTACCCGCAGGCAGTGTCAAGCCTTTGTCTTCAATCTTAAAGCTATCGATTTTGACACCACCTTGTTCAATATTGCGCTGCGCTTCGGCACCCGAGGCCACCAAACCGGCCTCACGCAGCACCTTCAGCACCCCTAGCGGTGCACCTGGCAGAGTCATTTCGGGCATATCCTCGGGGATAGCACCGTCTCGAAACCTTGCCTCAAAGTTTGCCAGCGCCTCTTGCGCAGCTTGCTTTGAGTGAAAACGCGTAATGATCTCTTGAGCAAGTTGCACTTTGGCGTCGCGAGGATTACGCCCAGCCTCGATCTCGGCACGTAACGCGGCGATATCCTCAAGGCTATCAAAAGACAGTAGCTCAAAATAGCGCCACATCAGCGTGTCAGAAATCGACATCAGTTTGCCAAACATCGAGTCGGGCGCCTCGCCAATTCCGATGTAATTATTTTTGGACTTGGACATCTTTTCGACGCCATCCGTGCCTTCGAGCAGCGGCATGGTCAAAATACATTGTGGCTCTTGACCGTATTCTTTTTGTAGTTCGCGACCTACCAGCAGATTAAATTTTTGGTCGGTGCCGCCCAGTTCAAGATCAGATTTCAAGGCGACCGAGTCATAGCCCTGCATCAAGGGGTATAAAAATTCGTGTACCGAGATCGGCACCCCCCCTTTAAAGCGCTTGGTGAAATCATCACGCTCCATCATACGGGCGACCGTGTAGCGCGAAGCAAGTTGAATAATGCCGCGTGCGCCCAAGGGATCGCACCATTCAGAGTTGTAGCGAATCTCGGTTTTGGCCGGATCAAGCACTAAGCTAGCCTGAGCGTAATAGGTTTTGGCGTTTTCAGCGATTTGCTCGCGAGTCAGTGGGGGACGGGTGGTGTTGCGACCCGAGGGGTCTCCAATCATTGACGTGAAATCGCCAATCAAAAAAATGACGGTATGCCCTAAGTCTTGCAGTTGGCGCATTTTATTGAGCACCACCGTATGCCCAAGATGAATATCAGGCGCCGTCGGGTCTAAACCTAGCTTAATTCTGAGCGGGGTGCCGGTGGCCTGACTACGAGCCAGTTTTTGAGCAAACTCGGCCTGCACCAGCAGCTCGTCGCAGCCGCGCAGGGCAACACGCAGTTGAGCTTCGGTGTCTTGCGTGATCATATATTTTTGCGTTGACATATCAGAAAAAAGCCACTATGTGTATAAAAAATATTAAAAAAAGACTTGGAAGTGAAAAATAGGCTAACATTGTTGTTTTATTGCAAGGGCTTTGCTTAACATCATACGCAAAGCCCACGCAACGCGCTAAGCGCCCCCAAGTGTAATCGCTGTCATCACGCGGGGTTGCGCGCACGACTTAGTTGAACAGGATTATCGCTTAATGACTCAAAACAACGACCTAGCCACTGCAGGGGCAAGCGCCCTCACTAAACTAGGCACGTCTACCCAGCCAAACGCTGGCTCGCGCTTGCTGCGCGGCCTGCTGTTAAGTGCGGTCTTGCTCTTGTGTATCGGTGCCGCGGCGCTCGGTATGGTGCAACCCGCACAAACCGAGCCCATCCCACCTGAACAAAGTCTGGTTCAAAACGTGTTGCCGTTTCCGCTTTCGGCAGATCCAACCCCAGCCGAACACTCTGCAACTGCGCCCAACACGCCCTACGTCACCGAAACACGCATTCGCTCGGGCGATACGATCGCCACAATCCTCAGGCGGCTCGATATTACAGACTCAAGCTTGTCGGCCTATTTAGCCAAAGAAGCCAAAGTTCGCTTTGCCAGCAAACTCGTTCCGGGTCGCTCGGTTCAAGCCGCCACCGATCACAACGGGCAGCTGCAATGGGTCCGTTATTTTCATACCCCCACTAGCAACTCAACGGGTGAGCCAACGGTCAAGCTGTTACAGATCAACGCAGCGGCAGACGGTTTCACCGCCGAAGAACTCGAACTCCCGAGCGAAGTCCATATTGAAGTCGCGGTCGGCACCATCGAGCGCTCTTTATTTGCAACGACCGATGCCGCTGGCATCCCTGACAACATCACCATGCAAATGGCCGAAGTACTCGGCAGCAAGATTGACTTCTTTCGTGGCATTCATCGCGGCGACCAGTTTCGCGTTGTCTACGAAAACCGCACCTTTGAAGGCCGCCCAGCGGGCCCTGGCCGGGTGTTAGCCGTCGAGTTCATGAACAAAGGCAAATCATCAACGGCAGTCTGGTTCAGCCCCGATGGCAAAACTGGTAGCTACTACAACCTCGAAGGCGAGAGTTTACGTGGGGCCTTTTTGCGTAACTCGATTAAGTTTTCGCGCATCAGTTCAACGTTTGGGCTACGCACCATCGCCAATAATCAGGCTTGGTCCGGACATCACCCAGGCGTTGACTATGTGGCGCCAACCGGTACCCCAATTCACGCGACTGCAGACGGCGTTGTGCAACTCGCTGGCTGGCACTTTGGCTATGGCAACACGATCATTCTCAAGCACCACAGCAAAATCACCACGCTGTATGCACATCAAAGTCGCTTTGCCGATGGCATCACGGTTGGCACTAAAGTCTCGCAGGGACAGTTAATCGGTTACGTCGGCTCAACGGGCTGGTCAACCGGTCCGCATTTGCATTACGAATTTCGAGTGGCTGACAAGCCGATTGATCCACTTTCAGCAACTGCAGCCATGCCTGCAGCTACCCCGCTTGAACCCGAACAACGCGCTGAATTTGCCCAAGCGGTTGCACCTTATCGGCAGCAGCTTCAAGTCTTGGCGAAGTTTCAAGAGGTCATGCCCGAAATCAGCAGCGTCGCCGTTCGCTAATGCCGGGCTAGGTGGTGAGCTCGCCTTACTATCTTGGGCTGATGTCTGGTACCAGCCTAGACGGGGTTGATGCCGTACTGGCAAGCTTTGATCCCTCAGGCAAGCCTACCGTCATTGCCCGCGCGTCAAGTGCGTTTGACCCAGCGTTGCGCGAAACGCTCTTCTCGTTAAACACCTCAGGTCCCGACGAACTCGCCCGCGCTGCACTTGCCGCCAATAGCTTGGTCGCGCTGTATGCCAAACTAGTCGCTCAAACGCTCGAACAAGCCAAGCTCTCGTCCTCGCAAATTTCAGCCATTGGTGCCCACGGGCAAACCGTCAGGCATCAACCGAGTCTTGGCTACACGATTCAGCTCAACGCACCCGCACTGCTTGCCGAGCTCACTGGCATCACCGTGGTGGCCGATTTCAGAAGTCGCGATGTCGCAGCGGGTGGCCAAGGCGCACCTTTGGTGCCGGTTTTTCACGCTGGGATTTTTTCTACCGACCATACTCGCGTGATTTTGAACCTAGGCGGCATCGCTAACATCACAATATTGCGGCCGGATGCAGACCCGCTTGGTTTTGACACCGGGCCAGCAAATGCCCTAATGGATAGCTGGTGTCAGTTGCATACGCAACAAAGCTTTGACGTTGACGGGGCTTGGGGCGCACAGGGCTTGGTCAATCAAGCGCTGCTCGATCGCTTAAACAACGCAGAGCCTTGGCTGAAGTTGCCACCACCAAAGTCTACCGGGCGCGATTTATTCAACCTTAAGTGGCTTGAGCCTCGGCTGCAACACTGCCTGGGGCGACTTGAGCCAGGCCAACGCTTAACGCCTGAAGACGTACAGGCCACGCTCTGTGCCTTCACAGCGGCGACAGCGGCTCAGGCGATCAACACCTATGCGCCTGACGCACAAGAGGTCTTGCTGTGCGGTGGTGGCGCGCACAATAGCGCGCTGCGCCAAGGCCTGCAGGCGGCGCTGGCCTGCGTTGTGTCAACGACTGATATTGTTGGGGTAGGCACGCAAGATGTTGAAGCGCTGGCCTTTGCTTGGCTCGCGTGGGCGCATCAACATAAGGTGGCTGCCGGCAACCCCAAGGTAACCGGGGCGCGCGGCGCGCGAATTTTAGGGGCGACTTGGCCCGCCTAACTGGTGCAGCTTAGACTGAGAACGACGAGCCACAACCACAGGTTGTTGAGGCATTTGGATTGCGAATGACGAATTGCGATCCTTCGATGTCTTCTTTGTAATCGATCTCAGCGCCGACCAAGTACTGAAAGCTCATCGGGTCAACCAGCAACGCAACGCCATTTTTTTCAAGTGTTGTGTCGTCTTCGTTGACGTCTTCGTCAAAGGTAAAGCCATACTGAAAACCCGAACAACCACCACCCTGCACAAACACGCGCAGTTTGAGGTTTGAGTTACCCTCTTCGATCAATAAATCTTTAACCTTGGCAGCGGCTGAGTCTGTAAACAGAATCGGCGTAGGTGGCGCTTGCAGATCAACGGTTTGTGTGGCGATGCTCATAAGTGACTCCTGTCCCGCGGGACGATACTAAATGACGTGATACTTGAGTACATTGGTCAACTATACCGCAAGTGCCTAGGGAATTCATAGAGCAACCACTCTAGAGGCAAGGACAATATCACCGTCAAGCACGCGAACCGTGACAGACTTTGGTGCAAACCTGGGCGGCAGGGCCAGGAAACCCTGCCCACGCTGAAACTGCGCAAAGTCTAATCGCAAGGCAGCGCGCTGCGCCTCAGTTTGTTGAGCCTCAACCTGTTGCCTCATCTGCTGCTGGGTATTCACTCGTGGCGGTTCAGCCTGTTGCGACTTACCGTGCACGCTCTGCGCGACAAACCCTTCAGAGCCAACCGGCAAGGGCTCGGCCAGCAGTGGCTGCAAAATAACCATTTGCTCTGGGCCGTTAACATCCCCACGACAATGCCCTATGGCAACAAACTGTAAGGTACCCACAAAATGCTTGGTCGCTTTGCCATTGCGCATCAGCAAAACCCGATACTGCAACCCTTCGGCGTGTTGCTCAATGTCAACCGCCCGAATATCGAGCGCCCCGTGAGGGCTTGGTGGCAGCAGGTCTTCAAAGAACGCCAGTTGATCTTGCGTACGGCCAAGCTCTAACTGAACAGTTGCCAATATTTTTTCGAGTTCGAGGCGAGCAGCCCGCTCGGTCAGCAACGCTCTTTGGGTCTGATGCAAGGGCGAAACGGTTTGCGCGCGCTCGGCCTCTAGTTCAGAGCGCTCTTGAAGCAAGGCGGCGCGCTCTGTGCGCAGTTGCAAATGCTGCGCCCCTGTACCCGTGCCATGCAGCATCAAGGCGGCTAAAAGCCCGCCCAGCACGAACAACAACATGCCGCCGCAAATCACCCTTGCAGGCGCATGCCCAACGACTTTCACCATGCGTTCAAAGGCCTTACGGAAGAATCGCGACTTGATTCAAGCCTGTGTTTTCGGGTAAACCAAACATAAGATTCATATTTTGAATCGCTTGACCCGAGGCGCCTTTGACTAGGTTGTCTTGCACGACCAAAATAATCAAACGATCGCCATTGCCTGGGCGCTGCAGCGCAATTCGCAAGGTATTTGAGGCCCGTACCGAGCGCGTGTCAGGCTGACTACCAAACGGCATCACATCAACAAAACTTTCGTTGGCATAACGCGCTTCAAAGAGCGCTTGAAAATCAACCCCGCGCGCCTCAGGCAAGATCCGAGCGTAGATCGTGCTGAACATGCCGCGAATCATAGGCACCAGGTGTGGCACAAACGTCAGCCCAACGGGGCCACCGGCCAAACGTTGCAGCTGTTCGTCGATTTCGGCTTGATGACGATGCCCGGCAACACCATACGCTTTAAAGTTATCGCTTGCTTCAGATAGCAAGCTGCCAACTTCTGCCTTACGACCAGCGCCACTGACGCCCGATTTGCAATCTGCAATCAGGTCTGAGGTATCGATCAACGGTATGCCGCCAAGCAGTGGCGCCAACCCAAGCAAAATCGTAGTGGGATAGCAACCGGGGTTACCGACAACACGCGCCTTGGCTACCGAGGCACGGTTAAGCTCAACCACACCATACACAGACTCTTTAAGAATCTCGGGGCAGGTGTGCGGGATTTTGTACCATTTTTCAAACGCTTTAATGTCTTGCAAGCGAAAGTCTGCGGCTAGGTCAATGAGCTTGACGCCTGCAGCCAGTAACTCGGGGGCCTGCGCCATCGCCACACCATGTGGTGTGGCAAAAAACACAACGTCGCAGCCTGTCAACGGTGCTTTGTCAGGGGCAGAAAATGCCAGCTTCACGTGCCCACGCAGGTTAGGAAACATATTGGCAACAGGCATGCCGTCTTCTTGACGCGAGGTAATGGCTGTGAGTTCAACATTTGGATGCTGCGAAAGAATACGCAAGAGTTCAACGCCGGTGTAACCCGTGCCGCCGACAATGCCAACTTTGATCCGTTTTGCTGAAGCTTGTGTCATGTGAAGATCCCTGATTTGATAACTGCCGAGCTACTAAAAAACGCGGCGCTTTGAAGACAATATTATCCCACGCTCGCATGACTTATTTTCACTATTCTCCCCCCGCTAAAAGACAGGGGTTCTGACTGACTCGACCTTTGGATAGGGTAGATCGCTTCGTTGGGCTCGTGTTGCAAACGTCCTTGCAGAACAAAACCATGCGAACAATTTAGTGCAAGTTAAAAAAAAGACCGCTTGCGCGGTCTTTTTGCACTGAGGCCAAAGTGCAGCCCCGGGCGCTTCGATCAACGCTTGCTGAACTGTTTCCGACGACGTGCTTTGTGGAAACCGACTTTTTTACGTTCAACTTCACGTGCATCGCGCGTGACCAGCCCTGCTTTGGACAGAGAAGGCTTTAACGCTGCATCGTAATCAATCAGCGCACGAGTAATGCCGTGACGCACTGCGCCCGCCTGGCCGCTTTCGCCGCCGCCGTGCACATTGATATGAAAATCAAACGAAGCTAAGTGGCCAGTAAGTTCGAGCGGTTGACGCACGACCATACGACCAGTTTCGCGAGCAAAGTATTCGTCAACGGGCTTGCCGTTGACAACAATCTTGCCTGCGCCTTTTTTCATGAAGACACGAGCCACCGAAGTCTTGCGGCGGCCGGTTCCGTAATTCCAATTACCGATCATGGCCTATCCTTTGAGTTCGAGGGGCTGTGGCTGTTGGGCCGAATGAGGATGTTCTGCACCCGCATAGACCTTGAGCTTTTTAATCATCGCATAACCCAGTGGGCCTTTAGGCAACATGCCCTTGACGGCCTTCTGAATCGCACGACCCGGAAAACGCTCTTGCAGTTTGGCGAAGTTTGTTTCGCGAATACCGCCTGGATACGTTGTGTGACGGAAGTATTTTTTATCTTGCGTCTTGTTGCCGGTTACGACGATATCTGCTGCATTGATAATAACGATGTAATCGCCTGTATCAACGTGGGGTGTGAACTCTGGTTTGTGCTTACCGCGCAAACGGTGTGCGACTTCGCTGGCCACACGACCGAGGACTTTGCCCTTCGCGTCAATCACGAACCAGCCACGTTGGACTTCATGCGGCTTAGCCACAAATGTCTTCATGATTGGATCCTAAAAATACCTGCCCGGGACCATCCCAGACGGGCCCTCAAATAACGTTTTGAATGTTGCCAAAGCGTGTAACCCGCCCGTGCACCAGCCTAGTTATTGGAGGAAAGCCTTTGATTCTACAATAAAAAAAGGATGCTGACCAAATGGCAAGCACCCTTTTTAGTTAAAACCCCGTTCAAATGAAGCCCAACGGGGTAAAAACGACTGAATGAATCGCTTATTTTTGACGTGACAGCGCAGCACCTACGTACTGATCGTACGACGCCTCGGCCAATCTGAACCAAGGCACCACCTGGTCGCGATAGCCCATATAGTTGTCGTGAATCGTTTTGAATTGCGGGCTTTTAGCCGAGTACTCGGCGAACACCTTGAGCGACGCATCCCAACAAGCATCCATGACAGCCCGAGGAAAGGCGCGCAGCAAAGTGCCTTGCGACAACAGGCGCCTTAACGCTTGCGCATTGAGGTTGTCATAGCGCGCCTGCATCGTTGAATTACAGGCACGGCTAGCCGCCTCAATGATCGACTGATAGCTTTTAGGGAGTTTTGCCCATTCACCGTCGTTGACATACAAAGCCACCTGCGCGCCACCTTCCCACCAGCCGGGGTAGTAGTAGTACTTGGCGACCTTGGCGAAACCCATTTTTTCATCGTCATACGGGCCAACCCACTCGACGGCATCGATTGTGCCTTTTTCAAGCGCTGGGTAAATATCGGGGCCAGGCAACTGTTGCGGCAAACCGCCTAAACGGGTGATGATCTCGCCAGCGAGGCCGGCGATTCGCATTTTTAAGCCCTTAATATCCTCGACCGTTTTGATTTCTTTGCGATACCAGCCGCCCATTTGGGTACCCGTATTACCCAACGGGAAATTCACGATGTTGTACTCTTTATAGACATCGCGCGTCAGTTTCATGCCATCGCCTTCATACATCCAGGCGTTTGTTTGGCGCGAATTCAGCCCAAACGGTACGGCGGTATCAAAGGCCAAGGAGGGGTTTTTACCAATGTAGTAATACCCGCTTGAATGCCCCATTTCGACCGTGTTCTTTTGCACGGCATCTAGCACCTGAAAGGGTGGCACGATTTCGCCAGCCGCAAAGTTACGCACAGAAAACTTACCGCCGGTAGCCTCAGACAGATACTTTGAAAAAAGCTCAGACGTACCAAACAGCGTGTCAAGGCTTTTGGGGAAACTCGAGGCCAAGCGCCAGCTCAACGTGGGTGCATCTTGTGCAAAAACAGGTGCTGCGACAACAGCACTTCCGGCAACAGCCCCAAGGCTGGCTTTCTTTAAAAACGAACGACGTTGCATTCGAAGTCTCCTGAAAATGATTTGAGCAGTTCGGGGTGCTCAGAACTTTGAATATTACACCGCTGACTTCGCACTCAAACCAGCGCGTTTATAGGTGTTTGCCCGTGTATGTTACGTCCAGAACGAGCAACCGCTGACCTAATGGCGCTTGTCATACTGGGCTTGAAGCAGCGCTGGGCGCCCTATCTCCGGCCACTTGTCAGTCGGCGTTTCAGTTAACAGCCGGCCGACAGCATTAAGGGCGCCCCACCCAGTCAGCCAGCCCCGCGCAAGGTCTATGTGCCAGCAATCGCCATGTTTTCAATCAAAATTGAACCAGTCGTTTTGCTACCACGCGTGATGGTGTCGGCACCTACCGCCACGATTTGATTAAACATGTCTTTTAAATTGCCAGCGATGGTCACTTCTTGAACGGCGTGCTGAATTTGCCCGTCTTTGACCCAATAGCCAAAGGCACCCCGAGAGTAGTCGCCCGTTAGGTAGTTCACGCCTTGCCCAATCAGCTCAGTCACAAGCAAACCGGTGCCCATTTTGCGAAGCATGGCAGGTAAGTCGTCTTTGTGCCGCGTCAGACTTGAAGTGAGCTCTAAGTTATGCGAGCCACCAGCATTACCCGTCGTCGTCATACCAAGTTTGCGCGCGGTGTAGGTCGACAATAAATAGCCCTGCAACACACCGTCTCGCACCAGATCACGCGCCTGTGTCCGGACACCTTCTTCATCAAACGGCGAGCTTCCCATGGCGCCTTTAATGTGTGGGTCTTCAGTAATAGAGAGATGCTTTGGGAAAATCTCTTTTCCGAGCGAGTCAACCAAAAAGCTCACCTTGCGATAGAGCGAACCACCACTGACAGCCTGAGTCAATGCACCGACCAAACCCAGCGCCAAAGGCGCTTCGAACAGCACCGGAAAATGTCCGGTTGGGATTCTGCGTGCAGTCAGGCGTGACAAAGCGCGCTCGGCCGCATAGCGCCCCACCGCGGCAGGGTCCGCCAACCGGTTAGCACGACGATCGCTGGTGTACCAATAGTCGCGTTGCATCGACTGCCCGCGACCCGCAATCGGCGCCACCGACAGACCATGACGCGAGTAGGCATAGCCATCCAGAAAACCGCGGGTGTTGCCCAAGACAAAATGGCCTTCGTGCGTATCAACGCCCGCGCCCTCAGTATTGGTAATGCGTTTATCGGCATCCAGAGCCGCGCGTTCGGCAACGACAGCAAGCTCGGTGGCCTGCG
>JAIPCU010000022.1 GCA_021738045.1 Candidatus Methylopumilus sp.
ATCATCATGCCCAATTTAAAGCCGCCTGTGACCACTGTAGCCCTCGCACAGGCCTATCGTGGTCGCATCGAACAGGCGCTTAGCGCCTGCGGGATCTCAAAGACGAGCTTTACACCGCTCATGACCCTCTATCTCACCGATAACACCGAGCCTGATGAAATTAAACGGGCGCATGAGTCTGAGGATGTCGTCGCCCTCAAGCTCTACCCCGCCGGGGCCACCACCAATTCAGATGCCGGAGTCACCGATTTGCTTGGCAAGTGCTCAAAGGTACTCGAAATGATGCAGCGAGTCGGGATGCCGCTCTTGATGCACGGTGAGGTGACAGACCCAGAGACTGATGTCTTTGATCGTGAAGCGCTGTTTATTGATCGGGTGATGATTCCGTTGCGCAAAAGCTTTCCAGAGCTGAAGGTCGTGTTTGAGCACCTCACGACCAAAGACGGAGTTGATTATGTGCGTGACGCCTCGGGGCCAATTGCCGCGACAATCACTGCCCAGCACCTTCTGTATAACCGTAATGAAATTTTTAAAGGCGGCATCAGGCCACACTTTTATTGCCTGCCGATCTTGAAGCGTGAGGTGCATCGCCAGGCCTTAGTCGAGGCGGCAACAAGTGATAGCCCTCGTTTCTTTTTGGGTAGCGATAGTGCGCCGCACGCTAAAGGATTAAAAGAGAATGCCTGCGGCTGCGCCGGCTGCTATACGGCCGTGCATGCGCTTGAGCTCTACGCCACCGCCTTTGAGCGTGCAAGCAAAATCGAGCGCCTCGAGGCGTTTGCCAGTTTTCGTGGCCCCGATTTTTACGGCTTGCCGCGCAATAAGGGTGTCGTAACGTTAAAGCGCGAGCCTTATACCGTGCCCTTAGAGGTACCGTACGGCAATGAGACCTTGGTGCCCCTTGCCGCTGGTGAAGTGCTGCCCTGGAAAATGACCTGAAGCATGATTAGGGTGGGCATTCAACTCGAGGCCGCGCAACTAACCGATTAGGTGCGAACGTCAGATCTGAAGGCCCGATTCGGCCCCGGATCTGACATTTAAGCTGACGCTAGATTCGATGTCAGGTCTTTTTACTGGTTGCGCGCCTCGAGCGACTCCCAGCGTTCAAACTTTTTGATCAGCAGTGAGTCAAGCTCGATCATCCGTGCTTGAATTGTTGCAAGCTTGGCTGGATCGTTTGTGTACAACTCGCTATTGCCAAGCTCAATGACTAGTTGCGCCTGCTCTTGCTCAATAGCGTGAATTTCGGCGGGTAACTGGCCAAGCTCTTTGGTTTCCCAGGGCGTCATTTTTGCGCCCTTTGCTTTGCTGGCGCCCTTCGCCGCCGCGCCAGTGCTGGCCGGTTGAGCAAGTGTGCGATTCGCGTTGACCGTTTGCTTATCGGACGCGGCACGATTGGGCGAATCGGTCGCCGCGAGCTTCTCAGGCGCAGAGCCTTTTTTGGGTACAGCCGCTGTCGTCAGCTTTTCAATTGCAGAGGCCTTTTGGGGCGTTGTGCGCTGACGCTCCCAGTCACCAAATCCACCAACATAATCTTTCCAGCCGCCGTTGCCTTCGCTAGCAATGGTTTGTGTGACGACGTTATCCAAAAAGGTTCGATCATGGCTGACCAGCAAGACCGTGCCCGGATAGTCTTGCAATAATTCTTCGAGTAGCTCTAGCGTTTCGATATCGAGGTCATTGGTGGGTTCGTCGAGCACCAAGATATTGGCCGGCCGCGCAAACAGTCGCGCCAGTAACAAGCGTGCTCGCTCGCCGCCTGATAGGCTTTTCACTGGAGATTGTGCACGAGCGGGTGCGAATAAAAAGTCACCAAGATAGCTCATGACATGCTTGCGGTTACCGCCAATTTCAATCCACTCACTGCCGGGGTTGATGACGTCGGCAAGCGTTGCGTTTTCATCTAACTGGCTACGCATTTGATCAAAGTACGCCACGCTTAAGTTGGTGCCTAGTTTGATCGTGCCCGTATCGGCTTGCAGGGTACCCAGGATCAGTTTGAGCAGCGTTGTTTTACCGGCACCATTTGAGCCGATGAAACCGATGCGATCGCCGCGCATGATGATCGTCGAATAATCTTTCACGACGCAATGGTCGCCAAACGATTTGTTGACGTGTTCAAGTTCTGCCACCAATTTGCCTGAGCGCTGTCCTGCATCGACCGCGAGCTGCACATTGCCTTGACGCTCGCGTCTTGCAACGCGCTCAACACGCAATTGTTCAAGCCGCCTGACGCGACCCTCGTTGCGAGTGCGTCTGGCTTCAACGCCTTTGCGAATCCAAATCTCTTCTTGTGCCAGCATCTTGTCAAAGCGCGCGTTCTCAAGACGCTGTGACTCGAGCCACTGCGCTTTGCGAACTTGCCAATCAGAAAAGTTGCCGGGAAAGCTCAACAGCTTGCCGCGATCAAGTTCAACAATGCGCGTCGCGACGGAATCCAAAAAGCGTCGATCGTGGGTAATGATGATCGCGCTACCTGGCCATTGTTTAAGCGTTGTTTCAAGCCAGTTGATGCCATCCAGATCAAGGTGGTTAGTGGGCTCGTCTAGCAACAGCAGCGTGGGTTGGTTGGCCATGGCGCTAATTAACGCGACGCGCTTGCGCATACCACCCGAAAGTGTGCCGACTAAGGCCTCAGGTGGTAAGCCAAGCTTGTCAATCAGGGCCAACACGCGCGGGCCGCGCTGCCAGTCTTCATTGTCTGGGTCGTATTCGCCCATTACGGTCTGTTCGATCGTCAGGGTTTCATCGAGGATGGGTTCTTGTTCAACCGTGGCCACACGAACGTGCCCAGCGATGGTGATGGCACCATCGTCGGGTTGCGTGCGTCCATCGAGTAGACGCAGTAAAGAAGATTTACCAGCGCCGTTTCGTCCGATTAAACCAATGCGTTCGTCGGATTGAATCGTGAGATCTGCGCCGTCGAGTAAAGGGTGATGGCCATAGGCAAGGTGTACGGCACTAAGTGAAATTAAAGCGATAGCCATGAGTGAGACTGTATGCACGCAGGGCGCGCGGTTGATTCATCAGATCGCTATTGTCGCAGGACATGGGATTTACTGTTTGCACCGTACAATGCGCAGGCAAGGCAGACTGGGCAATCGCGGTGCTTTCGGGCAGCGAGGAAGGTCCGGACTCCATAGGGCAGGATAACGGTTAACGACCGTCCGGTCCGCTGTTGGCGCAAGCGAACAAAGGGCTGAGGACTAGGGCCACAGAGACGAGTCTGCATTGGGGGTGTGCTCTTGAGCACACTCTGTCACGGTGTTGCCGTGATGCTGAAGCTGCTAGCCAACTTCGACAGTGCAGGGTGAAACGCGGCAACCTCTATCCGGAGCAACACCAAATAGGCATGCGTGTGACCTCGTGTCACGACGGGCGGCTCGCTCAAGTATGCGGGTAGGTGGCTAGAGCATGCCAGCAATGGCATGCCAAGAGGAATGATTGCCAGCCTAAGCAATTAGGCTTACAGAATCCGGCCTATAGGTCTGTCTTGCACTTTTTTTCCCAATTCGCTACTCATTCATGCCAAATCACGCAAATGACTATTGGGCGTACGGGGTAATCCCTTAGGCGGTGCATAACAAACGACTTTTAATTACCGATCCAATGCTTTGATTTATTTGAATATTAACCTTCGGAGTAAATTTCAAATAATCGGCTAACCCTTTGTTCTCATTGAAAAAAACTCAATTTATGCTTGACCAACCCAAATCATTCGCTTAAAGTGGTGAAAAGTAGGTTTTTGTGTATTTAAGTGGGGTAAGTTGGTGTTTCAAGGCAGCAGTGCTCTCACGCTCGATGCGAAGGGTCGGATCAATGTTCCGACTCGGCATCGCGACGCTCTGGTCGAGCAGGCTAAAGGCCGCCTGACGCTGACTCGCCATCCAGATGGTTGCCTTCTGGTGTACCCCCGTCCCGAATGGGAAACCAAACGCGAACAAATCGCCGCCTTTCCGATGTCAGCGCGTGCGTTACAGCGCCTGCTCTTGGGTAGCGCGCAAGACGTTGAAATTGATGGCTCGGGTCGCATACTCGTGGCCCCTGAATTACGTGCAGCAGCTGGCTTTACGCGCGATGTGATGTTGTTGGGTATGGGTGCGCATTTTGAGTTGTGGGATGCCGCGGCATTGGCGCGCCGCGAGGCCGCTGATTTGTCGCAAGGCGTGGGCGATGTTTTAAACCAGTTTTCTTTTTAAGTCGTGACCGAGTTTGCCCACCGGCCCGTGTTGCTCGAGCCGACTGTTGAGTCTTTGGTGCAGGCTGATTACGGCAAGAGAATGGTGCTGTCCGAAGATCTTGTCGCTGAGCAGGCGAGAAGAGCGTCGGGTGTGTATGTCGATGCAACGTTTGGACGCGGTGGGCATTCAAGAGCCCTGTTGTCCAGACTCAGTGCCGATGCACGGCTAGTGGTGTTTGATAAAGATCCTCAAGCAATTGAGGTTGCAAGGGAGTTAGCGCGAGCGGATCGCCGAGTGACGGTGATTCACGAAGCGTTTGGCGATATGCGTGAGGCTTTGTCGGCCTTGGGGATAGAAGCCATCGACGGTGTGATGTTGGATCTGGGGGTTTCGTCGCCGCAGATTGATGATGCAGGGCGTGGATTTTCGTTCATGCGGGATGGCCCGCTTGATATGAGGATGGACACCACGCGAGGTGAGACAGCTGCGCAATGGTTAGCGCAGGCCGGTGTTGAAGAGATGCGGGAGGTCATAGTCCGATATGGCGAAGAACGGTTTGCTTTTCAGATTGCAAAGGCGATTGATGCTCGCCGCGCAGAACGTGCGATCAACACCACGCTCGAGCTCGCCGAGCTCGTGTCAAGTGTCGTCCGTACGCGCGAAAAGGGTCAACATCCGGCTACACGCACCTTTCAGGCTTTACGGATTTACCTCAATCGTGAACTCGAAGAACTCGAGAGCGCCCTCCAGGCAGCTCTAAATTTATTAAAAACAGGCGGACGTATGGCCGTGATTAGCTTCCACTCGCTGGAAGATCGCGTTGTCAAGCAGTTCATTACCGCGGCCTCTAAACCTGAAGCCGCGTATGCCCGCCTCCCTCTGCGTGAAAGCGAAATGCCTCAGCCTGTGTTGCTGGCGCTTGCCCGTGTGTTGCCGACAGATAGCGAAATATCCGACAACACTCGTTCGCGCTCGGCCGTGTTGCGAGTTGCAGAGCGCACTGTCACCCCATTGGGTGCTCAGGGGGCTGCCGCTTACTCGCCGGTACCCAAGCGTGCGGCTAAGCGCGGCAAAAAAGGGGCGCACTGATGGGGCGTCTGTGTATCTTGGTGGCTGGCGTTTTGATGATCTCGGCGATATCGCTGGTGACGGCGCGCTATCAGGCACGACAGCTCTATGTTGAGCTTGATCGTTCAAGAACGCAGGCACTTAATTACGATATTGAATGGCGGCAGCTGCAGCTTGATCGTGCAGAGCAAGCGCGTAATGCTAACGTTGATAAGCTTGCACGCGAGCAATTGAAAATGACTTCGATTGTGCCAGACCGCACAATTTATATTAATCAGACTGCCTCGAGTGCGGCCCCACGAGGCGAAAAATGAAGCGGCTCCCATTTTTTGATAACCCCGTGCTGCGTGTACATTACCCGCTCTGGCGCGGCCGCTTAGTGCTGATTTTGTTGGGGCTAGCCTTTTTGACCTTGGCTCTTCGGGCGCTATATCTGCAGGGCATCACTACTGAATTTTTGCAGCAACGCGGCGAACGCATTTATGAAAGTACGCTGACCTTACACGCTAGCCGTGGCAAGATTTTAGATCGTAATGGTGTTGTGCTTGCTGCAAGTGTGCCAGCGCGATCGATCGCGATTCGTCCCAAAGATACAAAAGAGGCTCCAGCAAAAAAATTGCAGCAACTCGCCGAGCTGCTTGACTTGTCGTCTGACGAACTACGTAAAAAAATTGCTGAAGAAAAGCCCTTCGTGTATTTAAAGCGTCAGGTGCCACTTGAAGTCGCAAAAAAAATAACTGACTTACGCATTCCGGGTGTAATCCAGCAGCCGGATAATCGCCGCCTGTACCCTGAAAGCGAAGTCATGGCCAATGTTGTTGGCTTTAATAACTTAGAAGACCGCGGCCAAGAGGGTGTTGAGCTCGCGTTTAACGAACAGCTTTCTGGGCAGGCGGGCAGTCGACGGATTATGCGAGATCGTTTGGGCCGCACGATTGAGAGCGTTGGGGCGGTTGATTTTCCGGTAGACGGTCAAGATATTAAGCTGGCACTCGATACTCGCATTCAATATCAGGTTTATCGCGCCCTTCAAGATGCGATGGTCACCAACAAGGCGAGGGGTGCAGCAGCAGTTGTCATTGATGTGAAGACGGGTGAGATTTTAGCGTTAGGCAATATGCCAACCTATGACCCTAATCGGCGCGACTCGTTTCGAGGTGGCAACCTACGCAATCAGGCGCTCACCGATACGTTTGAACCTGGCTCGATTATGAAGCCGTTTACCGTTGGTCTTGCACTTGATCTTAAGCGGATTACGCCGGCCACGTTGTTTAACACGGGCAATGGTAAGTTTAGTTATCAGGGCGCAACAATCAGTGATGTGAGTGCGAACGGAACACTTGACCCGGCAGGGGTGTTGCTTAAGTCAAGCAATATCGGGATGACATTGATTTCAGAACGGCTACAGTCGCGTGAAATGTGGACCCGGTTTAACGAGCTCGGGTTAGGCCAAGTTCCGCAGACTGGATTTCCAGGTGCCGCAGCTGGGCGACTGCGGCCATACGAGCGCTGGCGCCTGATTGAAAAAGCCACGATGTCATACGGATACGGGCTATCCGTTTCGCTTTTGCAAGTGGCACGCGCCTACACCGTGTTTGCTCGTGAGGGCGATATGGTTGGATTGACGCTAGTCAAACGTGAAGACCAGCCGACTTCGACTCAGGTCTACCCACCAGACGTCGCACAAAAAATTCGTCTTTGGCTTGAAGCGGCGGCCGGACCAGAAGGCGCAAAAGCTGCACAGGTACAGGGCTATCGTGTCGCAGGAAAGAGCGGTACTGCGAGAAAAATTGTAGACGGTAAATACAGCACAAGTCGTTATCGCGGTTCGTTTGTTGGTTTCGCCCCAGTCTCGGATCCGCGTATCGTGGTTGCGGTCACGATTGATGAGCCTCAGTCAGGGGTGTATTACGGCGGTAAGGTAGCGGCGCCGGTATTTGCCACGATTGTTGGAGGCGCCTTGCGCACGATGAACGTGCAGCCTGATACGGCGCTCGAACCGGCTGTTGTGACTGCAGGGAGGGGCTTGCGATGACGCGTGCAATCCTTCTTGCCTCGGATCTCTCAACAGAGAATATCGTTGCACTGCTGCGCAGCAAAACTGAGTGCGGTGCACATCTACAGACAGACTCGCGAGCCGTGCGCGCAGGCGACGTCTTTTTGGCGTGTCCGGGTTTAACGAGTGACGGCAGGCATTTCATCGCATCAGCGATCGAGCAAGGGGCCAGTGCGGTTCTCATGCACGCTGACTTAGTGGCCCCGTGGCAAGCGAATGATTTCAGCGTGCCAGTGCTGGGATTACCTGATTTAACTGGGCGACTCGGTGCAATTGCAGATCTTTGGTATGACAAGCCTTCGGCCCATCTGAAGGTCATAGCGGTGACTGGCACCAATGGCAAAACGAGTTGTGTGCAATGGCTGACCGATGCTTTACAGTCGGCCGGCTATTCGGCAGGAGCGTTGGGCACGTTGGGCGTGCGCTTTCCGGATGGGTCTGTTCGCACTGGTGCGCTGACGACCCCCGATGTGATTTCGATGCACCGAAGCTTGGCTGCACTAAGAGAGGCGGGTGCGCAATATGTATCACTCGAGGCTTCGTCTATCGGGTTAGAGCAAGGCCGTCTCGCCAGCGTACGAATATTTGCCGCTGGTTTCACCAATCTTTCGCGTGACCATCTTGACTATCATCACACTATGCAAGCGTATGCGGCGGCCAAGGCGCGCTTGTTCGCTTGGCCGGGGCTGCACGCGGGGGTGCTCAATGCCGACGATGCGCTCAGTGCTAGCTTCACCTCGGGCGCAACCTATCCGCTGCTGACTTACAGTCTTGCGCACAAGACCGCTACAGATACTGTCGCGCTTCGTGCCGAGCTATTAGCCGACTCAATGACCACTGGGCAGTGGTTGTTGCATGACAAGAACGAGCAGGTTGCCGTGCATACGAAAGTGGTCGGCCGGCATAATATTTCAAATCTTTTATGCGTAGCGGGGTTGCTCAAGGTGCTCGACTGGCCCTTGGCTGAGATCGCTGCTAGTTTCGCGACGCTCGCACCTGTCGAGGGGCGGTTGCAAACCGTTGCGCCTTTGTTGACCGACCGCGCTGTACCTACCGTATTGGTGGATTATGCGCACACGCCAGATGCGCTTAGCCGCGCCTTAGACGTGGCGCGTGAACTTGCGCGGGCGCGCCAGGCAAATGTTTGGTGTGTCTTTGGATGCGGTGGCAATCGCGATAGCGGTAAACGCCCATTAATGGGCGACGTTGCACAGCGTTTGGCCGATCGTTTGATTGTGACAAGCGATAACCCACGCGACGAAGATCCACATTCGATTATTGCTCAGATCGTTGCTGGATTACCCGGCTCAAGTGCGAAGGTGACGATTGAGCCCGATCGGGCTCAGGCAATTTTGGCTGCAGTGTTAGGCGCTGCTGCGAACGATGTGGTGCTGATTGCCGGCAAAGGTCACGAAACCTATCAAGAGATTGCCGGTCAGCGAACGCCTTTCGATGATCGGCAATGGGCTCAGGCTGCGCTGTTACTTAGACAGCATCGAGCGCTTCAAACCGACTCGCGTCGTCTTGAACCGGGTTCGATATTTTTGGCGCTCAAGGGTGACCACTTTGATGGCCACGACTATCTCGAACAGATTCAGACGGCGGGGGCATGTGCCGCCATTGTGGATACGATCCGACCTGTGCCTGGCTTGGCGCAAATCGCCTTGGGCGATACCCGTGCAGCGTTGTTGCAGCTTGGACGCGCGTGGCGACGGCAGTTTGCCATCCCGCTGATTGCGGTGACAGGTAGCAATGGCAAAACTACCACCAAAGAGATGATTTCTGCCATCTTGGCCGCTTGGCTGGGCGAGGCGCACCGTTTGGCGACCGTTGGTAATCTGAATAACGAGTTGGGTGTTCCGCTGACCTTGTTGCGATTACGCAGTGAGCATCAAGCGGCAGTCATTGAGCTGGGCATGAATCATCCAGGCGAAATCGCAATCTTGGCTCAGACCGCTGAGCCCACTGTGGCGTTAGTCAATAACGCGCAGCGCGAGCATCAAGAGTTTATGGTGAATGTTGAGGCAGTCGCGCGTGAGAACGCCGCCGTCTATGCCTCTTTGGTGCCAGAGGGGATCAAAGTCTTTCCAAGCGCTGATACTTTTTCTCAGTTGTGGTTAGAGCTTGCGAGCGAGCGCGCGAGCTTGCGCTTCGGGATCAGCCCAGACGCTGAGGTCTGGGCCAGTGACATCCGAGCCGATGCCTTAGGGACAAGTTTCGTTGTGCACACACCGATAGGAGAGGGTCGAGTCGTGTTGTCTGTACCAGGAAGGCACAACTTGCTGAACGCGTTGGCGGCAACGACCTGCGCCGTGGCTGCAGGTGCTCCGTTGCAGGCGATCGAACAGGGGCTTGCTGCGTTTCACGCCGTTTCAGGTCGAATGCAGCCGCATCGTCTGACCAATGGCGTGATGCTCATTGATGACTCTTACAACGCGAACCCTGATTCGGTGCGTGCGGCGATTGATGTTCTGGCTTCTTTACCAGCTCCGCGTGTGCTTGTGCTGGGTGATATGGGCGAGGTAGGTGATAACGGGCCTGCCATGCATGAAGAGGTTGGAGCGTACGCGCGCGACTGCGGCATTGAGTATTTGTTGACGCTTGGGCAGGCGACCCGCGCGAGCGCAACCGCGTTCGGTTCGCGAGCGATTGTTTGTGAAACGAGTGAACAGGCAAGCGATTGGATTGCGCAACACCTCGTGAAAAGCGTCTTAATCAAAGGGTCGCGCTTCATGCGCATGGAAAAAATTGTACGCACTTGCCTCGAACAATTTGAGGCAACTGACAAAGACGTGGTGAAACATGCTGTTTGAACTTTCTGGCTGGTTAGCCGAGAACTACGCGCGCGGGTTTTCTGTATTTGAATACATCACACTGCGCGCCGTGTTGGCATGCGCCACATCGCTCTTGATTGGTTTGGTTGCTGGGCCGTGGGTCATTCGCAAGCTCACAGAGCTGAAAATTGGTCAAACTGTTCGAAGCTATGGGCCGGAAACCCATTTAGTGAAAACCGGTACGCCAACGATGGGCGGAGCCTTAATTTTAATTTCGATTGCTGTAAGTACTTTGCTGTGGGCTGACTGGCGTAACCGTTATGTGTGGGTCGTATTGTTGGTGACCCTGGGTCTCGGTTGGGTGGGTTGGGTGGACGACTATCGCAAAGTGGTCTATCGCGATCCTGAGGGAATGCCTGCGCGTCAGAAATTCTTTTGGCAGGCCTTGATCGGAGCCGCAGCGTCGCTGTATTTAATGTTTGCGATCTCGGCGCCGAGCTCTGCGAATTTGTGGACCGTAGCGGTCGACTGGGCGACGAGCGGTTTCTCTGTGACGCTGCCCGCGCGCGCAGACCTAATGGTGCCGTTTTTCAAAACCTTCAGTTATCCGCTTGGTGCGTTGGGCTTTGTGGCAGTGAGTTGGTGCGTGATCGTGGGTACTAGTAATGCGGTCAATCTTACCGATGGCCTCGATGGCTTGGCGATTATGCCAACCGTGATGGTCGGCTCGGCCTTAGGCGTGTTTGCTTACGTTGTCGGACGCGTCGACTACTCACGCTATTTGTTGTTTCCGTATGTGCCGGGCGCTGGCGAACTGATGGTGTTGTGTGCAGCACTTGCAGGTGCTGGCCTAGCATTTTTATGGTTTAACGCGTATCCCGCACAGGTGTTTATGGGCGATGTTGGCGCCTTGGCACTTGGTGGCATGTTGGGCACGATTGCAATTATCGTACGACAAGAAATCGTACTGTTCATTATGGGTGGCGTCTTTGTCGTTGAGACCTTGTCGGTCATGTTGCAGGTGGCGTGGTTTAAATATACGCGCTATCGCTATGGGCAGGGGCAGCGTATTTTAAAAATGGCGCCACTTCATCATCACTTTGAAGTGGGTGGCTGGAAAGAAACCCAAGTCGTTGTGCGTTTTTGGATCATCAGCATGATGCTGGTGTTAATTGGTTTAGCTTCACTAAAGATTCGATGAACGAAACAGTTTTGTCCTCCGCGCTTCCTTCTCGGGTCCTGATTGTTGGACTCGGTGAGACGGGCGTCGCAGCAGCGCGCTGGTGCGTGCGCAACGGTACTGCCGTGCGGGTGGCCGATACGCGTCAGAGTCCGGCCGGGCTTGAGACGTTGACCCAGTCAGTTGATATGACCGCGCTAGAGTTGCATCTCGGTTGTGACGTCTTTGACGGTTTATTACTTGAGGATGTGGGCTTACTGGTGTTGAGTCCGGGCCTCGCGCCAGGCCTGTCGCCCGTCAAAGAGCTACTTGAGCAAGCTGAGGCCGCCGGCGTAGAGGTCATTGGCGAAATTGAATTGTTCGCTCGTGCTTTACAGCAACTGCAGGCGACGCAACAGTATGCACCACGTGTGCTGGGTGTGACGGGCACGAACGGCAAGACCACGGTCACGGCCCTGACTCGCCACATGTTGGCCACTGCGGGGATTCGCGTGCGGGCCGCTGGCAATATCAGTCCGGCCGCACTTGAGTCGTTAATCGATGCATTAGATACAAACGCGCTGCCAGATGTTTGGGTACTTGAGCTGTCGAGTTTTCAACTTGAGACAACCCGTAGTCTTCGCCTGACCGCGGCTGTCGTGCTCAATGTGACGCAAGATCACTTGGATTGGCACGGCACTATGCAGGCGTATGGGCAGGCAAAAGCCCGTATCTACGAGATGACTGATTTATTAGTCGTCAATCGCGATGACGCAACAGTCATGGCGATGTGTGACTCACTAGCCGGTATGAACGTTCGAAGTTTTGGTCGCGATACACCCATGTTGACGGGTGACGTCGGACTCGAGAGGAGTCACGATGTTTGGTGGCTGATGACTTCTGAGTTGACCGAGTTTGAAGATGACTTGCCCGCGCCTGTGAAGCGTAAAAAGAATGCACCGCCGCCCGAGCGGACATCGGGCCGGTTAGTCCGCCTGATGCCGATGGATGCCCTAGGCTTGCACGGTTTGCATAACGCGCTGAACACCCAAGCGGCAATCTTGTTGGCTCGGTCGGTTGGCGCCGGTTTGGGGCCAATTCTTCGTGCGGCAGGCGACTACGTTGGCGAACCGCATCGCATGGAATTTATCCGTAGTGTGCGTGGCATTGATTTCTTTAACGATAGTAAAGGAACCAACGTTGGCGCGACCGTAGCCGGCTTGGAAGGGTTGGGGCGGCGCTCGGTGTTAATTGCTGGTGGCGCAGGTAAAGGTCAGGACTTTTCGCCCTTGGTGTCTGTTGTCGCAAGGCATGCCCGCGCCGTTGTGCTGATTGGACAAGATGCGCGTTTGCTGTTTGACACGTTGGCACCAACCGGAGTGCCGTGCCTGCTCGCCGACACCTTGCCCCAAGCGGTTGAACTAGCCTTTGCTCAAGCTCAAGAGGGCGATGCCGTTGTGCTTTCGCCAGCCTGCGCGAGCTTGGATATGTTTCGCAACTATGGGCATCGTGGCCTAGTCTTTGTTGATGCCGCCCATGAACTTGCGTTAGGTCAGGGGGAGGTGGCATGAGCCTCTTTGCTGAGTTAACGAACAGCGTGAATGCTGTGCGCCCAACCCGCACCACGATGCGCAACTACGATTTGCCCTTGGTTGTCGCCACAAGTTTGTTGGTTGCAATCGGTATTTTGATGGTGTATTCAGCCGCAATCGCGCTAGTAGATGGCCCAAAGTTTGCCAATTACGGACGCTATTACTTCGTGATGCGTCAGACCATTTATGTTGGTATCGGTCTGTTTGCTGCCGCTTTCGTCCTGACCGTGCCGATCGAGACGTGGCAACGAACCACCATGTGGATTTTCATTATCACGATGCTGCTTTTGGTCTTGGTGTTGATCCCCGGGATCGGTCGAAAGGTGAATGGTGCCATGCGGTGGTTGCCCGTCGGCCCCGTCACCTTTCAGCCCTCTGAGTTAATGAAGCTCGCCGCGTTGCTGTTTACGGCTGACTACACCATCCGTAAGCAAGACCAAATGCACAGTACCCTGCGTGGCTTTTTGCCGATTGCGGTGGCGTTGGCAGCGGTGGCTGGGCTTTTGCTGAAAGAGCCTGATTTGGGAGCGGTGATCGTAGTGATCGCGATTTCAATGGGGATCTTGTTTTTGGGTGGGATCAACGCACACATTTTTTCAGGAATCGCCCTGCTCTTAACTTCTGTCTTTGCACTGATTATCTGGCTGTCTCCTTTTAGAACGCGGCGCATCTTTGCCTATTTAGACCCCTGGAATCCAGAAAATGTACTGAAAGATTCTTATCAGCTCTCGCATTCATTAGTGGCGATTGGTCGAGGGCAATGGACTGGTGTTGGGTTGGGTGGGAGCGTCGAAAAGCTGCATTATTTACCCGAGGCACACACCGACTTCATCATGGCCGTGATCGGCGAAGAACTCGGCTTTATCGGCATTTTATTGATGATCACCTTGTTCGGTGTTTTGGTTCATCGCTGTATTGAAATCGGACGTCAAGCGATTGCGATGGAGCGCCCCTTCGGTGGGCTCGTTTCACAAGGTGTCGGCATCTGGTTTGGTGTCCAGTCCTTTATCAATATTGGTGTTTGCTTGGGTTTGCTTCCGACCAAGGGGCTGACCTTGCCGCTCGTCAGTTATGGCGGTACCGGTATCGTGATGAATCTGTGCGCGATCGCGATTGTGCTCAGAGTTGACTTTGAAAATCGCAACATGATGCGGGGGGTCCGCTCATGAGCGCGCGTTCTCCGGTGGTGTTGATTATGGCGGGTGGTACGGGTGGGCACATTATGCCTGGCCTGGCTGTTGCTGATGTCTTACGGGCGCGCGGCTGGACTGTGCGCTGGCTGGGCAACCCCGACAAAATGGAGGGCAAGCTCGTACCCGCTGCAGGCTATTCGCTTGCAGCACTGCGTTTTGCAGGCTTTCGTGGCAAGGGCTTAGTCGCAAAGCTTCAAGCCCCTTTCTTATTGCTGCGCGCGCTGACACAGGCCTGGCAACAATTTTCAAATATTCGTCCAAATGTCGTACTCGGGATGGGTGGTTACGTAGCGTTTCCTGGCGGTGTGGTCAGTGCCTTGCGTGCCACACCCTTGGTGCTGCATGAACAAAATGCAATTGCAGGGATGGCCAATCGCTGGTTATCGCGTATCGCACAGCGTGTCTTGGCGGGATTCCCAGAGGCTATCGAACGCGCTGAGGTGGTAGGTAATCCAGTCAGGCAGGATGTCGCGGCTTTGGCCGATCCCCAGCAGCGATACGAGACGCGCTCGGGACCCTTGCGGGTGTTAGTGCTTGGCGGCAGTTTAGGAGCGACGGCGCTTAACGAATTGCTTCCAAAGGCGCTAGCCAAGATCCCGTTAGCGCAGCGCCCCTGCGTGACGCACCAGGCTGGCGCGCAGCACCTCGATAAGCTGTTAGACGCATACGCGCAGGCCGAAGTCAGTGCACGCTGCGTACCGTTTATTGAGAATATTGCCGAGGCACTTTCCGACGCCGATTTGTTAATTTGTCGAGCGGGTGCGATGACGGTGGCCGAGGTCGCAGCCGCCGGAGTCGCTGCCTTGTTTATCCCTTATCCCCACGCAGTGGACGATCATCAATCGGCCAACGCCCGTTTTTTAAGTCATGATATGGCCGCCTGGCTCATCCAACAAAAAGAGTTAACACCCGATACGCTCAGCCAGTGGTTACTTGCGCGTAGTCGTCAAGAACTCAGCGGTGTGGCCCAGCGTGCAAGAGCTCATGCGCGCCCTCAGGCAGCGCAGCGCATTGCAGATATTTGCGAAGAACTTGCGGGGGCCTCAGCATGAAGCATCGCATTGAACACATTCACTTTGTTGGTATTGGCGGGTCAGGGATGAGCGGCATTGCAGAGGTGCTGCTGAACCTAGGCTACCGTATTTCAGGATCTGACCTTGCAGATTCTGCCGCGACACAGCGCTTGGCGAGTCTAGGCGCACGTATTGCCCTTGGCCATCAGGCCGAGAATATTACGGGCGCTGATGCGCTTGTGACCTCGACGGCTGTTGCTAACAATAATCCTGAGGTGATCGCTGCGCGTCAGGCGCGAATTCCCGTGGTACCTCGCGCGGTGATGTTGGCTGAACTGATGCGCTTAAAGAGGGGTATTGCTGTTGCGGGCACTCATGGCAAAACAACGACTACGAGTCTTGTCGCGAGCGTATTGGCGGCAGGCGGACTCGATCCAACCTTTGTGATCGGTGGCCGATTGACTGCGGCCGGAGCTAACGCTGGGTTAGGCCAGGGAGATTTCATCGTTGTCGAGGCAGACGAATCAGACGCGTCATTTTTGAATTTGCTTCCGGTGATGGCCATCATCACAAACATCGATGCTGATCACATGGATACCTATGGGCATGATTTAGCCAAACTTAAAAGTGCCTTCGTAGAGTTCACCCAACGCTTACCGTTTTATGGCAGCGCGATTGTTTGTGCCGACGATGCCAATGTGCGCGAAATCATTCCGTTTATTTCGCGGCCCGTCACAACGTATGGTTTGTCGACCGACGCTCAGGTGGTGGCGACAAACGTCAAGGCGCTAGGTACGCGCATGCAGTTTGACGTGCGGCGTCAAACGCGCGAGGGTGAGCTCAGTCCATTGGCGGTCAGTTTGAATCTTCCAGGTGTTCATAACGTGTTGAACGCGTTGGCGGCGATTGCAGTGGCGACCGAGCTTGGTGTCAGTGATGCGGCCATTGCGCAAGGGCTTTCAGAGTTCAAGGGTGTCGGACGTCGCTTTACCCAAATTGGCGATTTCACGACTAAGAAGGGCGGTACTTTTAGAGTGGTCGATGATTATGGGCACCACCCTGTCGAGATGGCGGCCACCCTGGCGGCTGCGCGCGGCGCCTGGCCCAATCGTCGAGTCGTATTGGCGTTTCAGCCCCACCGTTACACCAGAACGCGCGATTGCTTCGAAGACTTCGTCAATGTATTGGGTTCTGCCGATGCCGTGCTGTTGACTGAAGTCTATGCAGCAGGCGAGCCGCCGTTGGTCGCCGCAGATGGACGCGCTTTGGCGCGCGGTGTGCGTGTTGCAGGTAGGGTCGAGCCCTTGTTCGTTGAAGATGTCGCTGCGATGCCCGAAGCGATTTTAAATTTTGCGCAAGATGGTGATGTGGTGATTGTGATGGGTGCCGGTTCGATTAGTAAAGTCCCCCACCAATTAGGAGTGCCAACGTGACAGACACTTTTGGTAAGGTCGGCGTGTTGTACGGCGGTCGCTCAGCAGAGCGTGAAGTGTCGATCATGTCCGGAACGGGCGTGCACGCAGCGCTATGTGGTCAAGGGGTCAACGCGCATTTATTTGATACGGGCACAGGTAGTCTGGCTGACTTGGCTGCGCAGCAGTTTGATCGCCTTTTCATCGCCTTGCATGGGCGTTATGGCGAGGACGGAACGTTGCAGGGCGCGCTTGAACTGCTGGGAATTCCTTACACGGGTAGCGGCCCCATGGCATCAAGTCTTGCGATGGATAAAGTGATGACAAAGCGGGTGTGGTTAGAGGCTGGTTTGCCTACGCCAGGATATCGGGTACTGACTGACGCGAGCGAGGTGAATGCGGCGGCGCTGGCTTTGGGCCTGCCGTTGATGATGAAAGCCCCTCACGAGGGATCTACCCTCGGGATTGTGAAAGCAACTGAAGCGACAGAGCTCACTCAGGCGTATGAAGTTGCCGCACAGTACGACGAGGTGGTGTTGGCCGAGCAGTTTGTGGCAGGACGCGAACTGACGGTCGCGCTCTTGGGTCGCGGTAAAGATGCGCGTGCGTTGCCGGTCATTGAAATCGTTGCCCCTCAGGGAAACTATGACTATCAGCACAAGTATTTTTCAGACGATACTCAGTACTTATGTCCTGCGCCACTTGAGCAGACATTGGCGACTGAGATTGCAGAGATTAGTGTGAAGGCCTACCGTGCCTTGGGTTGCGAAGGTTGGGGGCGCGCTGATTTGATGTTGGATCAGAATAACCGGCCTTGGCTGCTTGAGATGAATACGTCGCCTGGCATGACTGGGCATTCTTTAGTGCCCATGGCGGCAAAAGCGATTGGCATGAGTTACCCCGAGTTGTGTATGCAAATTTTGAAGGATGCCCGCTGCAAGATTGGGCATCTGTCTGATAACAAAAACTAGCGAGACCGATTGTGTGGAACGAAGCGCGTACGATCAACAGACTTGCCAACACCCTAGCGGTGATGGCGGTGTTGGCCGTGCTCGTCGGGTGTTTGTACTGGGTCATGCAACGCCCGATGTTCAGCTTGCAGGCAATCGAACTCGAACCGATACCCAACAGCAGTTTGCGTTACGTGACGCCCGAAAACGTTCAAGCCTCTATCGCAACCAAATTAACAGGCAATTTTTTTACAATCCGCTTAGCCGAAGCACAAGCTGTTTTCGAGTCCGTGCCGTGGGTCAGAACCGCCTCGGTGCGCCGCATTTGGCCCAACACCTTGCGAGTCACCGTCGAAGAGCACCAACCGCTCGCGCTGTGGAACGAAAACCAGATGATCAATACCTGGGCGCAGGTTTTTACTGCAAACCAAGGCGAACTCGAAGACGATGTGCTCTTGCCGCAGTTCGAAGGCCCCGAGGGCAAAGAAGGGTTGGTGGTGTCTCGTTATGCAGAGCTCGAGCGCTGGTTTGCGCCGCTTGGACTCACAGTCAAAGAGTTGTCTCTGAACAATCGTTTGGCTTGGCAGGTCAAGCTCTCAAGTGGCCTGACCTTGGCGTTAGCGCGCGATCCTGGTGCAGAAGCGGCCGATTCGCAGGGCGGGATTCCAGGAGCTTTACCCTTTTCAGAAGGGATCGAGCGATTTGTGCAGGCGATGCCTCAGATCAATCAAAGAACGGGTGGACGTGCGCTGACGCATGCCGACCTGCGCTACCCCAACGGCTTTGCGATTACGCTGGCCGCCCTACCAGAACCTACTCAACCGAAAAAGAAACGATAACGCTATGACCCGTGACATCAAGGATCTGATCGTCGCTCTCGATATCGGCACCAGCAAAGTTGTTGCTGTGGTGGCCGAGATATTGCCAGAGGGCCGCTTTGAAGTGCTGGGCTTGGGCCAACATGAGTCAAGCGGTATGCGCAAAGGTGTTGTGGTGAACATCGAGGCGACTGTCACTGCCATTCAGCGAGCACTAGAAGAAGCCGAATTAATGGCCGATTGCAAAATTCGAGATGTGTACACCGGCATTGCGGGCAGTCACATTCGAAGTTTTAATTCGAGTGGAATGGTCGCGGTTAAAGACAAAGAGGTCACCGCAGCCGATGTCGCCAGAGTCATTGAGACTGCAAAAGCTGTGAACATCCCAACTGACCAGCAAGTGCTACATATTTTGACGCAAGAGTTTATTGTGGATGGACAAGAGGATATTCGCGAACCGATTGGAATGAGTGGTTTACGCCTTGAGGTCAAGGTACATATTGTGACGGGTTCAGTCAGCGCCGCGCAAAACATTGTGAAGTGCGTGCGTCGCTGTGGGCTTGAAGTGCAGGATTTGATTTTGCAGCCTCTGGCCTCAAGTCAAACCTGCTTGACCGCGGATGAGAAAGATCTTGGTGTCGTGCTGATCGACATCGGTGGTGGTACGACCGATGTCGCGATCTACACCGGAGGCGCGATTCGCCATACTGCAGTTCTGCCCATCGCGGGCGATCAAATTACCAATGATATTGCGCAAGGGTTGCGTACCCCTACGCCTGATGCCGAAGACATTAAATTGCGTTATGGCGTTGCTAAAGAAGTGCTGGCAAATCCCGATGACACAGTCGAGGTGCCAGGCCTAGGCGATCGTGCCCCACGCTTGGTGAAGCGCCAGACACTTGGTGCGATTATCGAACCCAGAGTCGCGGAGTTGTTCGATCTGGTTCAGGGTGTTGTTCGGGATTCGGGCTACGAAGATCTGCTGTCATCAGGAGTGGTCTTGACGGGTGGCACGGCTTTATTGCCGGGCATTGTTGAGCTCGCTGAAGATATTTTCTTAAAGCCCGTGCGTGTGGCGGTGCCCGAATACCAGGGAAGCTTGGCAGATGTGATGCGTAACCCCCGGTTTTCAACAGTGATGGGTCTGTTGAGCGAGGCGCGTATGCAACGCTTACGAGGTCGTAAAGTTACGCAGCAATCTGGTAGTTTTAAGGCGGTTTTGATTAAAATGAAAGAGTGGTTTATGCATTGAATTGGCGTCATCCGACGCCAAACAGATGGGCAACTTGCTGGATGTTGCCGGTCTGCTAGAGAGGCGTTTCAAACTCGGTGCGGATTTGATCGGCAGCGTGTTTGAAACGATTTCTAAATAACGTAGTTGGGGACTTTTAGAAACGTTTTGTAGTTACGACTTGAGGGAGTCAATCATGATGTTTGAAATGTTAGATAACGCAAAAAAATCCACAGTGATTAAGGTGGTAGGTGTAGGCGGTGCGGGTGGCAATGCCGTCTCACACATGATCCGTTCGGGTGTGCAAGGGGTCGATTTCATTTGCTGCAATACTGACGCGCAAGCGTTGGCTGCAACTAATGCGCCCGTGCAGATTCGCCTGGGTAACACGGGGCTCGGTGCGGGTGCCAAGCCTGATCAAGGCCGTGCGGCTGCCGAATCAGCGCGCGAAGAAATTCGCTCGGCCTTGGCGGGTGCGCATATGGTCTTTATCACTGCGGGTATGGGCGGTGGAACAGGCACTGGGGCCGGGCCAATTGTTGCCGAAGTCGCAAAAGATCTTGGTATTTTGACCGTAGGTGTGGTTACCAAGCCCTTTTCGTTCGAAGGCAATCGGCGCATGAAAATGTCTGAAGACGGTATCGAAGAGCTCTCAAAACATGTGCATTCGCTCATCGTGGTGCTCAACGAGAACCTGTACGAGTTGATGGACGAAGATGCTACCCAGGCTGACTGCTTTAAAGCCGCCGATGATGTTCTGCACAATGCATGTGCCGGGATTGCCGAGATCATCAACGTTGAAGGTAATGTGAACGTTGACTTCCAGGACGTCAAAACTATCATGGGTGAGCAAGGTCAGGCCATGATGGGTACGGCAATTGCCAGCGGCCCCGATCGCGCCAGAATTGCAGCTGAGCAAGCGGTTGCCTGCCCACTGCTCGAGGGTGTGGATTTGAACGGTGTGCGCGGCGTGTTGGTGAATATCACCGCAAGCAGCTCACTCAAAATGAAAGAAACGCGCACGGTGATGGATCATATCCAGAGCTTTGCTTCGGCCGATGCCACAGTGATTTTCGGTACGGCTTACGATGAGTCGATGGGCGATAATCTGCGCGTCACAGTCGTGGCAACTGGCTTGGGTCGTGCTAAGCCGAAGTTGGTGCAGATGCCTGAGGCTGCTGTTGGGTTGCGTAACGGAACAGATGGTCTAACCATGGCCAACGGTGCAGAGATCACTGCGCCAACCGTGATGCGCGGGCGCGGTGCACAGGCGCAAGCTCAGGTTCGCGCCCTCGAAACTTCAGGGATGGAGCACTACGATATACCGGCGTTTTTGCGCCGTCAGGCTGATTAAGTCAGGATTGGAGTGGGCTGAAAACGGCGCTTAAACGCTGGATTGAGTTCGCTTGCTTGACTCCCTCTGCCAGTCGCCCCAATGGGGTGACTGGTTGCGCACTTGGGTTCCCCAACTCAGGTGTGTTGTCGCCTGCGGGTTTTAGTGCAGAAATGGCTAAAAGCGCTACAATCGGGTAAGTTTTGATAAGATTTTTAGGTTCTATGTTTCATCAACGCACCATTAAGCAGCTTGTAAAAACCACCGGGGTTGGCCTGCACTCAGGTCGACGCGTTGAGTTGACGTTGCGCCCTGCGGCTCCAGACACCGGCATCGTCTTTCATCGAATCGATTTGCCCGAGGTTGTTGACTTACCGGCTCAGGCCGCGATGGTAAAAGACACGCGCATGGCGTCTGTCTTGTCCAACGGTCAAGCCAGAGTCTCCACCGTTGAGCACTTGATGTCAGCCCTTGCGGGCTTAGGTATTGACAATCTGCACGTTGATTTGACTGCCGAGGAAGTCCCAATCATGGACGGCAGCGCTGCAACGTTTGTGTATCTGTTGCGTTCGGCCGGCATCCAAGAGCAAGCCAGTGCCAAACAGTTTTTGCGGGTGTTAAAGCCCATTGAAGTGCGTGAGGGCGAAGGCGCAGAGGCCAAATGGGCTCGTCTTGAACCACACGAAGGGTTTGCAGTTGCGTTTTCGATCGATTTTCGTCACCCGGCGATCGATTCAACCGCAAGCTTCGCAGAAATCGACTTCGCAACCGACTCCTACGTTAAGCAAATTGCTCGCGCTCGCACCTTTGGCTTTGTCAATGAGGTTGAGGCCTTGCGTTCGGCCGGCTTGGCGCGTGGCGGCAGCTTTGATAACGCCATCGTGATGGACGAGTACCGTGTCTTAAATTCAGACGGGTTGCGTTATGACGACGAGTTCGTCAAACATAAGATTCTGGATGCCGTCGGCGACTTGTACCTAATTGGTAAGCCTCTGGTGGCACGCTATGTGGCATGCAAGTCTGGTCACGCGTTAAATAATCAACTGGCACTCAAACTATTGGCGCAGCCAGACGCCTTTGAAATTATCACTTACGCGTCTGCGGCGCAGGCGCCACTGGCATTTCGCCAAGAGTGGAAGCTGGCTTGAGCTCTTGGGGCTGAACTGGTTGATGGTGCGCTAGTAGTCGGGCGACAGCATCGGCAAGCGGCCCTGGGCGTAACTGCTGAGTCAGCGCTTCAAACGTTTTTAAGTCTTGTTGATCAAGTGCCCGCGCCTCTTTCGGAGGTTGAACGGCGACTGGGATCCCAAGCCCACCCTGCACCCGTAGTTTGATTTCGATCAGATTCCAGCCCGCTGCTTGTATGTGAGTAGTCACTCTAGGTGCCAATTGGCGAAATTTCGCGGCGAAGGCTGCGCTTGAAACCATCAAGGTCAATGTGCTCTGTTCGATTTTTAAGATATCAAATGCCCCACGCATGGCGGCGGGCAGAGCCTGCTCCACCACTGCTCGCAGCTTGAGGTGCAATTGAGCTGTCGCAAGCACGCTTGCTGCTTGTGCATCGTGACCCAGCCATCCGATCAGGTGTGCTCCCTTTGTTGGGTTGCCTGAGGGCCTGCGAGGAATCGTAACCATAAGTGAGAAGGATATTTGTATGAAGGTAGTTATTATGCCCCGCGAGCGCGTGGTTCATGGTGCCTTGTCGTTCAGCGTGGGGCAGAGTCTGCTCTTTGGCCTTGCAACCCTTACGCTAGTGTTGTTCGCTTGGACACATCTGCAGCAGGTCTTTCAGCCCCCTTTTGCCGAGAACTTACGAGAAGACTCGCGTCGCAAAAGTGCTATTCACCCTGAGCCCCATACGGAAAGGCAGGCGTTAGACTCATTGTTTGCACAGATCGGCGTTTTGCAGGCCAACTATCAACGACTGGATGCTCTGAGTCGGCGAGTAACTGGGCTGGCGGGCTTTTCAGCGACCGATCTACAAATTGTTTCTGAAAACGCCGAGGTCACCGCGCCTAGGGCGGGGGGCCAGACTAAAGCCTTGGTGCAAGTGGGGCAACACGTTCGCACACTTCAGGCGGCGCTCGTCAAAAAGACAGAACACTTTCTCATGCTGGATCTGGTGCTGACCAAGCATGCCGCAGCGATTGCCAGGCAGCCCACTGCGATGCCAATCGCCGCTCAATCACAATTAAGCTCAACTTACGGCTGGCGGCGGCATCCGTTTCTCGCTGAGCCCAGTGTGCACGAGGGATTAGACTTTGCGGCGCCGCTAGGCACCCCGATTCTGGCAGCCTCAGGAGGCATCGTGAGAACCGCTGCACACCACGGCAGCTTTGGAAATCTGATCGAAATTGATCACGGTGAAGGCCTGATGACCCGCTATGCCCATGCCAAGGTACTTTTGGTTAAAAAAGGGGATCTGGTCAGGCGCGGGCAGATGATCGCGCGCGTTGGGTCGACCGGGCTGTCGACTGGACCGCATCTGCACTTTGAAGTCCGGTTGCACGATAAACCGCTAGACCCGAGGGTGTATTTGACCGGCAGCTCACTGGTGCACGGCGCGACGGGGGTTGGTCCGGTCAGGTAGCAAGACCGTCATTGTTGGCGGTTGAGCACAAGCCTAGGTTGCGGTTGAACCGATACCCTGACGGGAAGGCCTCGCCTGCGTTAAACTGCAAGGCTTACTGGCAGCTAGCTGCCTCAACTCTTTTTGGCGCCGACGGGTGTGTAGTTTGCACAGGTCGGTGTGGGCCTGACGCGTATGTTTTCACTACTTAAAAAAATATTTGGTAGTAGCAATGATCGGTTGCTCAAGCAGCTACGCCGTCGTGTTGCGCAGATTAATGCTCTTGAACCCCAAATGCAGGCACTGTCTGACGAGCAATTGCAGGCTAAAACGGGTGCCTTTAAAGATAGGCTGGTCGCCGGTGAAACCTTAGATCAGTTATTGCCCGAGGCCTTTGCTGTCGTTCGCGAGGCAGGGGTCCGAGTCTTCGGCATGCGCCATTTCGATGTGCAATTACTTGGCGGTATGGTGTTGCACCAAGGCCAAATTGCCGAAATGCGTACAGGCGAAGGCAAGACCTTAATGGCGACTTTGCCCGTCTATCTCAATGCCCTGCAGGGGCGTGGGGTGCACGTTGTCACTGTCAACGATTATTTGGCAAGACGCGATGCCCAGTGGATGGGGCGCTTGTATGGATTTTTGGGGCTAAGCGTTGGCGTGGTTGTGCCTCAGCAAGATAATGCCGAAAAGATTCAAGCCTACCGTGCCGACATTACGTATGGCACAAACAATGAGTTTGGTTTTGATTACTTGCGCGACAACATGGAACACCGCGTTGAAGACAGGCGCCAGCGTTCGCTTGTTTTTGCAATCGTCGATGAAGTGGACTCGATTTTGATCGACGAGGCTCGCACGCCCTTGATTATTTCTGGGCAGGCCGAAGATCACACTGAGCTATATGTGCGCATGAACGCGGTTCCTGCG
>JAIPCU010000023.1 GCA_021738045.1 Candidatus Methylopumilus sp.
GGATAGTCGGATAGTCGGATAGTCGGATAGTCGGATAGTCGGATAGTCGGATAGTCGGATAGTCGGATAGTCGGATAGTCGGACCGGCGCAAGCGCCGGCGCCCTGCGAGTCAATGATTAGCGCTTAGGCCAGTGCGGCTATACGCGCATCGTAGGCCGCGCGCAGCCGTTGGTAGACGCCGCCTGGCTTACCATGCCCCACGGGCTTGCCATCGAGTTCAACAATCGGCAACACTTCACGCGTTGCTGACGACATCATCAGTTCGTCGGCGTTGTTCACCTCGTCTTGCGTGACCACACGTAACTCAAACGGGATCCCCATCTCGGTCGTGAGCTCTTGCAGCAGGCCGTAGCGAATGCCTTCAAGCACCAAGTTATCTTTTAACGGGGCAATCAACTTGCCATCTTTAGCCACCCAAATGTTGCACGAAGCACCTTCAGTCAGATTGCCGTTACGAAACTGAATGACTTCATCAACACCTGCATTGACCGCAGCTTGTTTAGCCATCACATTACCCAGCAGCGATACTGATTTGATATCGCAATGTAACCAGCGCATATCCGGAATACTCACTGCGCGTAAGCCTTTTTCACGCACGGCGGCAGTGGGCGGAGTCATAGGTGCCACCATACCAAAAATCGTTGGGCTGACAGTGGGTACCGGAAAAGCGTGATCGCGCTTGGCAACGCCCCGTGTAATCTGCAAGTAAACCATGCAGTTCTTTTCAGGTGAGCGACTGAGCAAATCTTTAACGAGGGCTTCCCATTGCGCCAGCGTCATAGGTTGTTGGATCTCAAGTTTCTTCAGGCTGCGCTCTAAGCGAGCCAGATGCTCTTTCATCCGAAAGAGTTTGCCGTGGTACACCGGCACCACTTCATAAATGCCATCACCAAAGATAAAACCACGATCCAGCACCGACACTTTGGCTTCAGACAGGGGCCCGAAGGTACCGTTCAAATAAACAATCGGGTCACCCGAGACACCTTGAATCAACATATTCTGAACCATTTCACTGTCCTTGTTTTTGAATTTTTTATCTAAACCACAGTCTGATCGAATCAGACCACCGCCCAACCACACCCGCCCGTTCGACCGGGTCGATCACCTCAAGCGGTTCAGTGCGCAGCAATTTGTCTTCGAGCATCAGGCTCAGTGTGCCAACTTTTTGGCCTTGCGCGAGTGGCGCAAATAACGGGTCTGGGCGCTTGGCGACTGGCTTGATATCGCCAGCCTTACCGCGTGGCACAGTCACCCATAAGGGCTCAGCCACACCGAGTTTGGTGTTCTCAGTTTTGCCTTGCCACACACGCGATTCGACAGCAGCCTGTGCTTTGTCAAAAATCTTGATTGTTTCAAAATTTTGGAAAGTCCAGTTCAAAAGCTTGAGGCTTTCTTCGGCGCGCGTCGCCATGCTATCTGATCCGACAAGCACCGTGATCACACGGCGATCGCCTCGCTTAGCGGTTGCCACCAAACAATAGCCCGCACCCTCAGTGTGACCGGTTTTCATGCCATCGACTGAAGGATCAGCCCACAATAAACGATTGCGATTGGGTTGCTTAATCTTGTTGTACGTGAACTCGCGCAAAGAGTAATACGGAAAATATTCTGGATGATCGTTAATCATGCGGCGCGCTAACACGGCCAGATCACGGACCGTGCTGAAATGTTGTGAATCGGGTAGGCCACCCGCGTTCGTGAAATTTGTATTCGTCATGCCAAGGCGTTGCGCCTCTTCGTTCATGAGCTTCACAAACGAGGCTTCAGTGCCCGAGATGGCCTCAGCTAAAGCGACCGAAGCATCATTGCCAGATTGAATAATCACGCCCTTAATTAACTCATCAATCGTGACAGGCTTGCGTGGTTCGATAAACATACGCGAACCGCGAGTTTTCCAGGCCGTTTGTGACACGTTGGCTTGTTGCTCAAGCGTTAAACGCTTTTCTTTAAGCGCCGAAAACGCTAAATAGGCCGTCATGATTTTGGTGAGCGAGGCTGGCTCAATTTTTTGATCGGGGTTGACCGAGGCCACGACCTGACCGCTGGTCACATCAAAGGTGATCCAAGCTTTCGCAGCAATCGCTGGCGCTGGCACGCTAGACAGTTCACCGACTTGAATCGGAGTGAGCGACGGTGGCGTCGTGGCAGATATCGCGGCGGCAGAAGGCGCTACCGGCTTTGGCTCAGGCTTGGCGCTAGCCTTAGGGTCGGCCTTCGCATCAGCCTTAGGATCACCCTTGGGCTTGGCCTTCGGGTCAGGCTTGGCATCGGCTTTGGGATCTACCTTGGCTTCGGCTGGCTGACCAGTTTTAGGCGCTGTGCCAGTTGCAGCTTGTGCAAAGGCTGTCGTGGGGGCAACAAGTGCTGTTGCACTAAGAAAAATCACCGCGGCGACCGACACAAAACGTGCAAAAGGTTGCACCGCAGAAATGACTAAATTGATCATCAAGAAGCCGCCGCCAAGTAAAGACCTCATTATAGGCAATCCCCTATCGTCTGTGGCATTTTTGAACACTTCGAAACAGTTTAAAGGGCTTGCAATCGCGTTTGCACCAACTGGCGCAAAATCAAAAGTTTGCCGTGAAAAAAGTGCCCCGCTTCGGGGATGACTACAACGGGCATACCCAGTGGGCGCGCCCAATCCATCACCTCAGATAAAGGCACGACTTCGTCTACCTCGCCGTGGATCACCAACGCATCTTCAGGGGCTTTGACGTCGCTATGCCGAAACCGCATCGCTGCCGAGCCAGTCAACACCACAATATTTGGCAAATTTTTCTGTAAGCGATCCCACTTGGCATACAGTTGCACCGCAATCGAGGTGCCAAACGAAAATCCGCCCAAGACCCAAGGCATGGCTGCAATCTCTGGGTAACGCACCCGAAATTGCTCAACTAAGGCCGCCATATCCAGCAACTCGCCCTTGCCATGATCAAAGGCACCACCCGAGCTACCAATGCCACGAAAATTAGGGCGTATTGCCAACAAGCCGCGCTGAACACAGGCGCGAGCAATCGTTGTCACCACTTTATTGTCTCGGGTGCCGCCTTGTGCGGGGTTAGGGTGTAATACCAGCGCCCAACCGGTGGGGGCCCCTTCGGGCCAATCTAGCGCACAATCAATCACACCGGCTAAGCCGTCAAAGGTAGTCGTTTCAGTATAAGCAGGCATGATCAATCATCAAATTTCTGTTAGCGGTCATCGTGTGAGGTCTTAACGCTTGAGCTGCACACTTAGCCATTGTGCCACTTGTTCGGCCGCCTGATCTGTGGCGTCTCTAAGGGCTTGCGCCCCGCCCAACGCGTCTTGAGTGGCGGCCGGCACCTTAATGTCTACCAACTTCTGCTCAATCACTTTGGTGCCCTTGATAAAAATCGCCTGCAAGGTTAATTGACCAACGCTTGAGCTGCCATCCGCACTAAAGGTTTGCTCAAAGCGCTGCAGATTTAACCAGACTTGAGGCATGTCGCCCACCGCATTCTGCCGCAGCACAGGCCCTTGCAAAGACAGCCGATCAACAATACGTTGTGTGACCAGAGTCACGGGCGGCGCCACCCACTGGTACGTCGTGTAGGCCTGTGGTTGACCTGCATCTTCGACCCGCCAAATGACCACCGACTCAGTCAGTAACGACGCGGCCGAACCTGAGGGCACGGCAATAGGAGGGTGCCGCACCGAAGCAACTGGGCTCACTTTCGAGGCAGCATAGCCCGCACCCAAATCCAGTTGCTGAGGTGCTGAGCCGCTGCGACCCGCACCACAACCTGTTAGCAAAACCAGCAGTAGGGCTGCCATTGCCGCCAACGCGGCTTGTCGCCAAGTTGTGTGAGATACACGCGCTCTGACAAACCAGTCGCCCAGTTGGGGCCCTGAGCGAAAGAGAGTTCGCGTGACTAGACCGCTGAAAAACCAAGTCAGACAGGCAAGGGAAGCCTGCGGGCGGCAAAAAGAAAAAATCGGCTGCATCAGCGCAAATCCTTAAGCTAGATAAACACTATTGGCGCGGTGTCGCACCAAAGCCAGAAAAACCAGGCTCGCCCGGGCCTGGCACCGCGCGCGGTGGCCCAAAAATCAGCGACTGCGGCGACTGCGCAAACTGACGTGCCGTCACTGAAAATGAGCGTGCAGCATCGGTGACGCCGGCCGACAATCTGCTGACCTCTGGCAACGTCGAAGCACTCAACTGCGCCGCGATATCTTGAATACTTTTTAGACTTTGAACCGCCTGCTGCATCGGCCCGGATGGCGCGTTAAGCAGCCTGATCGTGTCTTGCGACGACAGCGCTAACTTACCGATCTCGCCCACGGCGGCATCCACTTTTTTGGTGGTCTCGACTAAGCCCGCAATCATTTCAGGGATTTTTTTTAAGCCAGGGTCCATCACACTGACCGACCGTTTGATTTGATCTGACACGAGCGCCACGTTCTGCAAGCTTGTTTGCAAGGCCGCAATATTTTCATCACTCGCGAGCTTTTCAATTTGCACCAAGATACGGTCGATCGCCGGTAGTGCTGCAGTGGTCTGCACCGACAAGCGTTCAAGAAAACTTGGGCGAATTGGAATCAGTTGTAAATCGGCCGCTGAAGACACCAGCAGCTTGCTAGATTTACCATCGTCGCGCAGTTCAATATTTGAAATGCCGGTCACGCCGGCGGTCACGATCTCGGCCCAACTTGACTCGGTTAATGGAGTTTTAGGATCCACGCCAATCAAAATACGCACTTGGCCCGGCTTGTCTGGCATAAAACGCAAAGAGTTGACACGTCCGACTGGAACACCTTGGTAGCGCACAGCTGACTGCACCGAGAGCCCTGTCACCGGCGACGTTGCAACGAGTTCATAGGGCATTAAGGGAATATTCTTTTTGCTCACCCAGATCGCGCCGATCGCTCCTGCAACAATCAACAGTAGCGTAAATAAGCCTGCGATCAACGCATGGCTACGGTTTTCCATGACTTACCCCCTTGGCCTCATGGCCTCCAAGCGCCCGCACTCCGCGTTCACCATGAAAAAATGCGTCGATAAAAGGATGTTGTGTTTGCATCACTTGTTCAAGAGACCCTTCAACCAGCACTTTCTTTTCAGCCAACACAGCCACTCGCGTGGCCAACGCTCCAATCGTATCCAAGTCATGCGTCACCATGACCACTGTAAACCCTAGTTCGCGGTGCAAGACACGGATTAAATCCACAAACTCATCCGAACGCTGCGGATCAAGTCCGGCCGTGGGCTCATCCAAAAATAGCAACTCAGGATCGAGTGCCAGTGCCCGGGCCAACGCCACGCGTTTAATCATGCCGCCCGACAATTCAGACGGCATTAAGGTTGCGTCGCGAGGAGTTAACCCCATCCAGCTTAAACGCATGAGCACCACATCACGAATCAGATCTTCTGGCAAGTGATGCACTTCGCGCAAAGGCAACGCAATGTTATCGAACACCGGAAGTGCCGAAAACAGCGCCCCCGCCTGAAACAGCATACCCCAGCGGTGTGTCAGCGCAATACGCTCGGCCCCGACATAATCGTGCACGGGCCGACCAAAAACCTCAACCACACCACTGCGTGGTCGATCCAGCCCCAAAATCTGCCGTAACAGAGTGGTTTTGCCTGAACCCGAACCACCCACTAACGCCAAAATTTCTTTTGGGTATATTTTTAAATTCAAATGTTCGTGCACAACATGCGAGCCAAACGCGGTTGTCAGGTCTTGCACATCAATCAGCGGTGTCGCCGTATTGTGATCGAGCAACACCTCGTTTGGTTGTGCAATCGCAGCGCTCGTCGTCATAGATTCATCTCGTTGAAAAGAATCGCGTACAAAGCGTCGATCAAAATGACCCCGGTGATAGACGTGACCACCGAAGCGGTCGTGCCTCGCCCCAAGCTTTCAGTGTTGGGTTCAATCTGCAAACCAAAATGACAAGCTGCCAAAGCAATCCAACCACCAAACGTCACACCTTTAATCACACTGATCCAGTAATTGGTCAGCCCAATCGCGTCGGGCAAACGATCAAAGAACCAAGTCATTGATAAGCCTAACTGCCACTTTGCAGCGAGCATCCCGCCTAACAAAGCAATCGCATCGGTCCACAACACCAACAGCGGCATAGCAATGGCCAACGCAATCACTCGGGGCATAATCAAACGCTGACCTTGCGAGATCCCCATCACCTGCATCGCGTCAAGCTCTTGGGTCACACGCATGACACCAATTTGCGCAGTAATGGATGAGCCCGAACGCCCCGCCACTAAGATGGCGGCCAGTACTGGGCCAAGCTCACGCACTGTGGCAACCCCCAGCAACTTGACGATGAACTGGCCGGCCCCGAACACAGCGAGTTGTTGGGCCGACAAATACGACAACACAATGCCAATTAAAAACCCGACCAAAGCGGTAATCCCCAGCGCTTGTGCCCCTACCCGAAAGATTTGCGCAGAGATCTCGCGCCACGGGCCGCGTGAGGGGCGCGCAAGCAACAGGCCAAGATTCACGACCAAACCGCCTAGCAACAACAGCAACTCGCGGGCATGATCAGCCACAACGTAACAGCCCTGACCGATCGCAATCAGCCAGCCGTACCACTGAAGCGCTTGAGGAGCAGGCGCAGCGTCAATCGGGTGCTGCGCCAACACATCTAATAAGGCTTGCTGACTTGGAGTGAGAACCGTACCTAGCGGGATACATTGCCCCCAAGCCTGCCAAAGCAATTGCGCACCCACCGCATCAAGCGTTTTGATGCCAGAGAGATCCCAACGTGTCGTGCTTTTTACCTGAGCCAAGGCCTGGCGCCGCGCCACCACTGCGCCCCGCATCGAAAGCTGTTGCACGTTCCAGTCACCCAACAGCCGGCAAATCACACCGTCGCTCACGACAGTCTGAAGCGCTGCAGAGTTGACTAATACCGGGTCTGGCAAAGCTTAGATCCTAAAAATAACGGGTTTGCGGGAGTACAAGGGCACTAACCTCATCTTAGACGATCAATTTTACCTAAGCGCATACGTTGGTAAGATGACTCTTATGACCGACCTCACTGACAAAAAACAGCGTGCTGAGTTCCTGACGCCGGCAGCATTCGTTGAGCGTTTACGCTTGGCTTTACCTGATTTTGGCTCGATTCACTGGGCGCAAGAGACCGGGTCTTCAAACGATGACCTCAGTCAAGGCATCAAGCGCGGGTCGGCCCTCGCCATGCCTTGGCTGTTGGGCGCCCACACGCAGGGTGCTGCCCGCGGCCGTGCCGCACGCCCCTGGCAGAACGCCGAGGGCGACTCCTTGATGTTTTCATGCGCCTTTGCGCCTGACATACCGCTTGCACAACTACCGGGTATTTCGCCAGCCCTGGGCGTGGCAACCTGTTTGGCACTCAGACAACTGTTTGCGCCGCTGCTCGGGCAACAGGCCTGCCAAGCACTCGCCCTCAAATGGCCGAATGACTTGCAATGGGGGTCGGGCAAGCTTGCTGGGATTTTGGTCGAAACAGCGCAACGATCTGGCACGCGCAACCCCTGTCTGGTGGTCGGCATTGGCCTCAATTTACGTGGCGCACGAGCCCTGTCAACGCATTTGGCGCGAGATATTGCGGATGTGTCTGAGATCTTGGCTGGCGTGTCGCCCTCCCCAGAGTTAGACACTGCCGCGCTTTGCCCCAGCAGCATCGTGGTAGCGATTGCTCAAGCGTGGAAAAAGGCCTTAGACGCCTACGCCGCAACAGGTTATGCTGCTTTTCAGGATTTGTATCAATCGGTCGATGTGCTTGCGTCGGTGCCTGTCGACATTGTGGATCAGGGGCGCACCTTGCATACAGGGATCGCGCAAGGCACTGATTCAAGCGGCAGACTGCTTGTAAGAACCGATTCTGCGGTGGTACCCATTTTGGTGGGGGATGTCTCAATTCGACGCCTACCCGCCTCTGGGCCTGCCGCAACACTCAAAGGCGCTCGATGATCGTATTGCTTGACGTTGGAAACAGTCGCATCAAACTCGGTTGGCATCACCCGACCATGGGGCGCGAAGCGGCCGTACACGCGATGGCGTTAAGCCCGCTGACTCAGTTGCCCGATGCGTTGCGCAAATGGCTCAGCACGCTTCCAGTTCAGCCGCGTGAAGCGCGTGGCGTGAACGTCGCAGGGCATGTGGTCGCACAACTGATCGAACAGGCTCTGGCAGAGGCCGGTTGCCCGATTCAATGGATCCTACCCACGCCAGAACACTTGGGTGTACGCAACACCTACGATAAACCCTCACAACTAGGCGCCGATCGCTGGGCCGCTCTGCTAGGTTTGGCGGGACACTTTCAAGACGCTCAAGCACCGCTCGTGCTAGCCACCTTCGGCACTGCCACCACCATCGACACACTCAGCCCAGACAAAGTGTTTAAGGGCGGTCTCATTTTGCCGGGCCCCGCTTTGATGCGTCAGTCTTTAGCGCAAGGCACCGCCAATTTACCGTTGGCCAGCGGTGCGACAACCGAATACCCAACCCATACGCTTCAAGCGATCGCCACAGGCGTCGTGGCAGCGCAGGCGGGTGCCGTTTGGCGCCAATGCGACATCGCTCAAAAATATTTTGGGGTCGCCCCTATTCTTTGTGTCAGTGGTGGTGGCTGGCCAGAGGTCGAAGCCGAAGTGCGTCGTATGCATGCCGGCTTAAAAATAGAATTTATCGCCAACCCTGTGCTCGATGGACTCGCGCGCATGGTTTAAGCTGTCATTTTCAACCGAGTGAATCGAGCCATGTCACAACAACAGTCACAAGAACGCACACGCCTCACCGTCAGCCAAGCACGTGAACTCGCCGAAGCGGTGGTTCGCAAAATGGAGTACTCAGCCGAAGATTCTGTCGTCATCGCCGAACACATCGTTGATGCGGCGCTGTGTGGCTATGAGTACTCGGGTCTACCCAAGTTACTGGACGCCATCGAAAGCAAGCGCAACCAGCTGCCGAGAACTCCCATGAAAGTCATCAAAGAAACGCCAGTATCAATTGTGTTTGAAGGTGGCAATAATATCGGCATGCTGGCGATTCAGCGCTTAGGCGAAGCGGTTCTGGCTAAAGCGTTGGTCAGTGGGTTTGCAATCGGTGGTGTCCAAAACAGCTGGATGAGCGGGCGCGGTGCGCACTACGTTGAGAAACTCGTCAATCACGATCTCGTGGTGATTCATACCGTCAGCTCACAAAGCTATGTCGCGCCACTAGGCGGCATTGAGTCGATTTTGGGCACTAACCCATTGACAATTGGCTTGCCGACGGCAAACGGCCCGTTGATTTTTGATATGGGTACCTCGGCCATCATGTACACCGATCTCACCTTGCGTGAACGCCGTGGTGAAAAATTGCCCGAGGGTGTGGCCATTGACGTGCACGGCAATCCCACCCAAGATCCCACCGCTGCGCGCGAGGGTGCCTTGCTACCTTTCGCCGGGCACAAAGGTTTTGGTCTGGCGTTAATGATGCATGCCATGGGCTTGCTCACCGGTGCCGGCACCACTGCAGATAAAAACAACGGGCACCTGATCATCGCTTTCAAACCTGATCTGATGCTCTCAACAGAACAGTACAAAGATGATGTCAGCGCCCTGATTACCCGCATTAAAACTTCAAAGCGGGCAGCTGGCGTTGACGAGATTCGCATCCCATCAGAACGCTCTTTCAAAGAGCGCGCACGCAACTTAAAAGACGGGCTTGAGTTTGATACCGCCGTGTTTAATCGCTTGCGCGACTTTGCCGGCGTTTAAGGTCGACGCTGATTGTGCGTGAACAGACGGTGGTTGTGCGCGAGCAGAGGCTGATATGCGTGAGCAGAGGCAGCGCTTTGCTCGAAATCGCTTTTGAGCGAATCAAGCAAGCTTGGTTGTTTGTTCGACATCATTTAAGCGTGATCTCGAGCAAACAGTCTGTATTTATTCGAGCTTGGTCGAGGCCCAGGCGGTGAGTAAAGGCTTGCCGCTTGTGGTGGTCCAGACAGCAAGGTAGCGGTTGTACAGGTTTTTTTCGGCGCCGGCAGAGCTGATTTTCATCTTCACTTTGCCCTCAACAATCACGGCATTACCAACTACCCGTGCAGTCACTTCTTCACGATCCAGTTGTAAATATTGCACACGCTGTGTGGCCACGCTGTCGACGTACGTGTCTTTGGTGTCACGGCGACCGCTTGCATGGGTGTATGTGAGGCCCTCGTCTAATATCGCGGCCAGCCCAGGGCCGTCTTTTGCAAGCAACACCTTGCAGCGCAGTTCATCTAACGCGAGTGCTTGCTGCTCGAGTGCTTTAATTTCGTTATTGGTCATTTGTCTGTCTCCGGTTGATTTATTATTTGAGCGGCTGCGGCGCAATCTGTCTTAACTATTTTCTCTCTAAATAGAGAGTATCTTCGCACTTCTCGTTAAAGTATACCTATGCGAACTTTTTTTATTCTGTTGGTATTAGTCAATCTTGGCGTCTTCGCGCTGGGGCAAGGCTGGTTTGGGCAACCACGTAGCGATGCGGGCAGATCGCCTGCCAGCAAAATTCAAACTGAACTTAATGCTGGGTCAGCAAAGTTTGGGCCCGGGCAGCTTCAAGTTCAGTAATTTGCTGCAAGATTCGGGTGGTGGCGCCGGTATGTTGCCCAACCCACTCGCGCGCTAAACGGCCCTTTTCATTTAAGGCTTGCTGATCCTGTAACCAGTACACAGCCATCGACACGGCTCGCTGCGCAGCATCAGCCGGCTCGGGTGACTGAATTTGCGCGGCCGCACCGATTTCAACTGCGTGGGCGACAGCGTCAGAAAAATTGTACGTGTGCGGGCCAACAATCACCGGCGTACCCAGTGCGCAGGCCTCAATCAGATTTTGCCCACCAACCGGCGCAAAGCTACCCGCCACAATGGCGACGTCACTAGCTGCATAAAAGAAGGGCATCTCACCTAGCGTGTCGCACAACACCACCTTAATGCCGGCCAGCATTTGTTCTGGCTCGGTGTTGTAACGCAGTGCCGACCAACGCACGGTTGCAATACCTGCCTGCTCAAGTAGCGCTGCCGCCTCATCAAACCGCTGGGGATGCCTAGGTATCAATAAAAATAAAGCTGTTGAATCTTGCCGTGCAAGCGCCTGAACAAACCAAGCATCTTCACCCTCGCGCGTACTGGCAATTGCAATCACGGGGCGGTTTAGCCGCTCGCGCCAGGCACGACCCGCATCAACGGCAACCACGGGCAAGACCACATCAAACTTCAGATTACCCACCACCTGAATATTCAGCGCCCCAACTTCATACAGGCGCCTGGCATCGTCTTCTGTTTGTGCCAAGGTCAGGTCAATGCCGGCATAGGCATCGCGCATCAAAGTCAAAAACACTTTATCGATCTGTTTGACCTGCTTGTGCGATTTTTCTGAAAAACGCGCGCTCACCAAAATGATTGGCATCGCGGCCAATTGCGCGGCTTCAATCAAGTTCGGCCATACCTCTCGTTCAATCAGCAGACCAAGGCGTGGTCGATAATGCTGCATGAATTTTTTCGTTGCACCCGAAAAATCATAGGGCACCCACTGCTGGCGCAATTGCCCTGCCGCAATCTCGGCTGCAAACAAACGTGCGCCCTCAGCCCGGCCGGTTGCCGTCATATGGGTCAGCAGCACCCGTTCACCACGGGCAATAAATTGCATAATTAGGGTTTGAGCTGCGCGTGTCTCGCCCAAACTCACGGCATGCACCCAAACAGGCGCCTCGCCATCCCAAGGTAAGGCATAAAAGCCAAACCGCTCTGCACTGAAGATCTGCCAATCCCCACCCGCCCGACGCGCACGCACAAACATGTACGCCCAAAGCAACGGGGCGACCAATCTTAAAAGGCAGGTATAGATTTTTAGTGGCATCGCGTAATACTAGCGCAGAGCTTGCTCAATTGCAGCAATTACAGCGTGCCTAGAAGGCGGTTGCCCCCGGTCGCCCAAGCTTGCCGTAAAAGCGGTACTCACCAAGGGTGTTCGTACCGGCGTTGAGGCCTTGTAAATCCCCACGGTCGGGCGGCCAAGGGCAGCCGACAAATGCGTGAGCCCACTATCTAAGCCAACCATTAGGGTTGCGGCGGCCAAGTGCTGGGCGGTTTCAGTTAAGGTTCCACGCGGTAACACCTCTGCGTTTGAACGACCCAGAATCAATGCCTGTGCACGGTTGGCCTCAGCCTGATTACCCGCTAAGAGCTTTAATCGCAGGCCACGCTCAGTCAGCAGGTCAAACACCGCCTGCCAGTCTGGCTCTGGCCACAATTTATCGTCGCGGCTTGCCGAAGGCATGATCATTGCATAAGGTGAGACAAGCTTGCGTGTGGCTTGCGCCTGCAACTCAAACGCCTGCAACCCAAATTCAGGCTCACCTTGTACGGCATACCCAAAAGCACTGGCAGCCAACAAACGCTGCCTGGTCACTGCAGGTTGCCAAAACTCAACGCGATGGCGCACGTCATAGAACAAGGTGGCAAGGGGCTCGCGCGCAGAGCGCCAATCCAGCCCATGTTTAGTCCCCGCGGCCATCCTGACCCACCATACCGATTTGAGCAAGGCCTGCATATCCAGCACGATATCGTAAGGACGACTGCGCAAATCTGTTTCGAACGTGTGCCGCTCGCGTCTGACTTGGCTAGACCACCAGGCTCGACGCCAGCGGCGGTGCGCCACTTGAAGCACTCGATTCACCGCTGGATGCCACGCCGGGATGGACGCAAACGAATCCTCAACCAACCAATCAATCTGCGCGCCTGGCACATGTTTAGCGATATCCGAGATCGCGGGCAACATATGCACCAAGTCGCCTAGCGACGAGGTGCGCACGATAAGAATTTTGGTCGTCATGCCGGCGATTTTAGCGCCTGCAATACCTCGTCAACCCCAACACGCCATTCTGGTAGCGTCAGATGAAACGCCTGGCAGAGCTTGTGCGTATCGAGGCGTGAATTGAGCGGGCGGGGCGCTGCGACCGGATAGTCTTTTGTCGCAATTGGGTGAATCGCTTGATCTTGAATCTTGATCGGCCAACCAGCTGCTCGGGCCTGCGCGATCACATAGCAAGCGTAGGCGTGCCAATTTGTGTGCCCGCCGGCCACCAAATGATACAAGCCCCACCGAGGATCGGTGTGCGGCTGCTCAACGAGTGTCTGCAAGATCTGCGTCGTCACCGTGGCCAGCAAGTTTGCTGAGGTCGGTGCACCCACTTGATCAGACACCACATTTAAAACGTCTCGCTCTTGGGCAAGCTTAAGCATCGTTTTTAAAAAATTGCCGCCGTGGGCACTCACCACCCAAGAGGTTCTAAAAATCAGATGGCGGGCGCAGGCGTTCGCGACCGCGCGCTCTCCGTCTAATTTGCTTTGGCCGTAGACCGATTGCGGATCCGTGAGATCGGTTTCGACATACGGCTCAGGCTTGTCGCCCTTAAAGACATAGTCGGTTGAAAAATGCACCACACAGGCACTCGAGTCTTGTGCAGCCTGCGCAATCAAACCGGGCGCCGTCGCATTAATGTGCTGTGCAAGCTCAGGTTCAGCCTGCGCGCGATCCACGGCCGTATAGGCGGTCGCATTGACCACAATTGTTGGTTGGTATCTCTGCGTCAACAGCTTCAGAGTTGCCGCAATTACCTCGGGCGACTGACTGAAATCTATCTGCTCACGCGTACAAGCAGTGACTTCACCCAAATGAGCGAGCGAGGTCTGCAGCGCATGGCCAACCTGACCATTGGCCCCAAACAACAAAATTGAGTGCTTCAAACTTTCTCCGCTGGTCAGGTGCAAGGCTTGTTCGCGCGTGCGACGCCTAATCAAATCACAATCGTAACCGACCCCACGAGCAACAAAAACCACAACGACAAGCGCTTAATGAACGCCGCACGGTTCAACGCTCGACTAAACAGGTAGCTTCCAAGCACAGCCGATAAAAAATACACCGGCATGAACGACGCTGAATACAGCATTTGCTTAGTATTGATCAGATCTTTGTACAGAAAGACCGCCATCGTACTGAGTTGAATAAAGGCAAAAAACATCATAAAAAACGACCGTAGCACCACGGGGGTAATCGTTTTATCTGATAAAAAATACAACACGAGGGGTGGGCCACCCACACCGGCCATCGCTGTCAGCGCACCGCTCGTCAAGCCCACAAACCAATCTTGCAGTCGGCCACGCGCACCGTTGTACTGCCAGCCAATCAGCATGATGGCAGCTAGGCCTGCCACGATCACACCAATAAAACGTCGCGTCACCACCGGATCTAGCCACTCAATTAACCACACCCCAATCGGTATACCAAGTACCGCGGGTATCGACACAGACCACACCATTTTCCAGTTTGTGGTGCTCCACGTTTGTGGCAACGTCTGCACTGAAATCGCAAAATTCAGCAGCAATACCACCACCACCATATCGGCCGGGGCCATGAACAAACTAAAGAGCGGTGCCAAGACTAGCCCGCCACCAAAGCCCGTAAACGAACGTACCGTGCCTGCGAATAACACCGCCAAGCTCAGCCAAAGAAAAACCGTAACCGACGGAAACAACTGATGCCACAGCTCAACGATCATCAATCAACCTTGATCGGCGTGCGCGCAACCACCGCGGCCCACTTTAGTAACTCGGCATCAATAAAAGTGGCCAACTCTTGCGGCGTACTCGTGTCTGGGATAGCACCCTCACCCTCAAAGCGCTTGGCTAACGCAGGCGACTGCAAGGCCTGCCTGATCGCTGCATTTAATTTTTCAATGACCGCAGGCGGGGTCCCCTTGGGAGCCAACACCGCGTCCCAGGTATTGATGTCATACCCGGGCAGGCTACCAGCTTCTTCAACGGAAGGAATGTCTGGCAACTGGGGCGAACGTACTTTGGTCGTGACAGCCAACGCGCGCAACTTACCCGCCTGAACCTGAGGCATTGCAGCGGGCATGCTGGCAAAGGTATATTGCGTGTCGCCGCTCATGACCGAGGTGTTAGCAATCGCACCACCTCGATACGGAATATGCACAACCTCGATCTTGGTCGCGTCGGCAAAGATCGCCCCAGCGAGATGCACCGGTGAACCATTGCCACTCGAGGCGTAATTCAGTTGACCCGGATTTTTTTTAGCGTAGGCCACCAACTCTGGTACCGAACGAATCGGTAACTTTGGATTCACCACCAACAACATCGGGATCGCAGCCACCATCGAAATCGGCTCGAAACTTTTGACCGGATCGTAGCCCAAGCCCGTTTTGTACAAGGCGGGATTGATGCCATGGCTGGCCAGGGTTGCCATGAACAACACGTAGCCATCAGGTTTGGCCTGCGCAACGTAGGCCGCAGCGAGGTTACCCGCTGCGCCCGCTTTATTTTCAACGATCACCGTCTGACCAAGCGTTTTGGATAGCTGCTCAGCCAGCGACCTTGCAATGATATCAGTGGTGCCTCCTGCGGCATACCCAATCACCATACGGATGGGCTGCGTCGGATACGTCTGCGCTTGGGCCAGAGAGCTTGCGCATACCGCAGCAAACAAAACAGACCCAAGTGCTAACCAAGGACGCGCGAAGAGGCGCGTCGACACCACTGTCCTCATGACTTATTTACCTTTAAAAATTGGCGAACGTTTTTCAGCAAAGGCACGTTTGCCTTCTTGATAGTCTTCACTTGCAAAGCAAGTCAGTACCATTTTCTGGATACCTTCAGCATCAATATGCGGTGCAACACGTTGAAACTCGCGTACAGCTTTTTTAGCGGCTCTTAACGTAATTGGGGCATTGGCAGTCACCTTTGCCAAATACGCATCGACCGTTGAATCTAACTGATCGGCTGGTACAACGTACTGCACTAATCCTTTGATCAAAGCCTCTTGCGCGGTAAAGCGTGAAGCCGACAGCATGATGTCCAAGGCCTGTGGTGCGCCGACGGTTGACACCAGATTGCGGATTGCAGTTAGGCGATAGCCCAAGCCTAAACGGCCAGCTGGGATCGCAAACGAGCTGGCATCAGACGCAATACGAATATCGCAGCACAACGAAATATTCAAACCGCCACCGATGCAATAGCCGTCGATACGCGCAATCACTGGTTTAAAGGTGTTGTACAAGGCGCCCTGAGCTTCTTCGCCCACGCGCTCATACTCAGCCACGGCATCTGCGCCTGTACGTAGTTTTTCAAACTGAGAAATATTGGCACCGCTCACAAACGCTTTGCCGCCCGCGCCTGTCAAGACAATGGCGCGAATCTCGTCGTCAGCTTCAAATAATTTGATCGCTTTAGGCACTGCCACCCACATGTCGTACGACATGGCGTTGTGACGACCTGGGTCGTTAAACGTAATCCAGCCTGCTGCGCCACTTTTTTCAACGATCAGGCTATCGGTAATTTCGCCCTGCAATAGTCGAGTGATGCTCATTTCAAAGGTCTCCTAGTAATTTGCGATAACGTGCCATCGCGTTATCTAAATGGGTTCTCATGGCGTGACGTGCGGCGGCCGAATCCTGACGGGCGATGGCATCGACAATGAGCACATGCTCGTTACCGATTTCATCAATCCGCGGTGTGCCGGTATTTCTAAAACGAAACGTACGTACAGCATTGTGAATCACGTGGCTTAAGTGTCCCATGATTCGCACAAAATAAGGATTGTTGGCCGCATGCGCAACCGCCAAGTGAAAGTCGACCGCCGTGTGTGCGGCTACCTGCCAATCGGCCGAGGCAAGCTCTACGCGTTTTAAGGTTTGTTGCAAGGTATCAAGTTGCGCCTTGGTGCGATGCGTGGCGGCTAGCGCTGCTGCACCCGATTCAATTTCAACGCGCAGTTGGTGCACATGAATCAATTGCGCTAGATCCATCAGATCATCGTGCGACACTTCAAAGGGTCGCATGGCTAAATCAGCACAGACAAACGTGCCCACACCATGACGGGTTTCAACCAAACCAGTCAACTTCAAACGCGCAATCGCCTCACGCACGACATTTCGACTCACCCCAAATTGCGCGCCGAGTTCTTGCTCGGTGGGCAAACGCTGCCCGGGCGCCAGGCTTTCATTCAAAATACGGGTTCGCAATTGCTGCGCGATTTCATCTGGTAAATTTTCAGGGCGCCCTAAATTATCAAACGCCGTCATCGCCTTAGGCGGGCCGCTTGAAATTAATGGTTTGGTGGCTGCCGCGCCACGCCCAATAAACGCTTGTCTGCGCGCGGTATACACCGTTGCAGTCACTGAGGGTTTACTCACCATGACTCTCCATTAAAGGATTCACACTTAAACTGCGCCGTCTTGAAGTAGCGCATCAACCTCTGCCGCACTCACGCCAAACTCTGCGTAGACCTCTTTGTTGTGCTCACCGCGGTCAGGGGCCGCCGTAAACACCTCGCGCTTTGAACGACTCATAATCACTGGGTGATTGACCACACTGATTTCGCCCAAGCTTGGGTGCTGTAAAGTTTTGGCCATCCCCAAATGCACAACCTGTGGGTCTTCCATCGTTTCTTTCACGTTCTTGATCGAGCCACAGGGCACGCCTGCTTTGTTCAACAACTCAATCCAATCTGCAGTCGGTTCTTGTTTGGTGCGCGCAGCAATCGCTGCATTGAGTGCGGGTCTGTTTTGACCACGCGTCTTAAGCAACTTAAAGCGCGGGTCTTCAGCGAGTTCGGGCAAACCAATGGCCGTCACTAGCTTGATAAACATCTCTGTGCCCATCGCTGCCAAGTTGATATAACCGTCTGCCGTCGGGTACACGCCCGTGGCCGCTGTGGTTGGATGATCGTTACCCGTCTGCCCCGGAATCTCTTTGTTCATCAACCAGCGCATGATCTGAAAATCCATCATCCACACTTGTGATTGCAACAGCGAAGACTGCACCCACTGGCCTTCGCCCGACTCTTCTCGTTCGAGCAACGCCACTAACGTGCCAATCGCACAGAACAAGCCAGAGCTTAAGTCTGCCACCGGTATACCCGCACGCATCGGGCCGCGGCCGGGCTCACCCGTCACCGACATGATCCCGCCTAAACCCTGTGCAATTTGATCCAAACCGGGCCGGTCAACATAAGGACCATCTTGCCCAAAGCCTGACACGCTCGCCAAGATGATGCGCTTGTTGACCTTGCGTAGTGACTCATAATCGATGCCGAGCTTGAACTTTACATTCGGACGATAGTTTTCAATTACCACATCGGCCTGTTCAACCATTTTCAAGAACAGCGCTTTACCTTTGGGGTGCTTTAAGTTCAGCGTAACGCTGCGTTTGTTGCGATGGGTATTTTGATAATCAGCAAATTGTGACGAGCCACCTGGGCGATCATCTGGTTGATCGCCTGGCTCTTCAATTTTGATCACGTTTGCGCCCCAATCTGCAAATTGTCTGACTGCGGCTGGCCCAGACCGAACGCGCGTCAAATCCAGCACTGTGAACCGGCTGAGGGGTAACTTAGGCATGCAAGGTCTCCGAATTAGGCTTAACCCAGAGACTGGTGCGCACTGCTTTCCAGAATCCAAGTGTTTTTATTTTCGATGTTGGACATCTTACAAGAAAATGAAAACTCTTGGTTTGAAGGTTTCAGGGCCCAAAAGGCCCGGTTTTGGCCTTTTGGGCACCTGTTTAGATCTAGCGCCTGACTTCGAGGTCTGGGCACCTCTTTACCGCTCGTGTCTGGCGCTGCGTTTTTCGGCTATTCGGCTTTTGCACCAGGCGTTGAGTTTCTGAACATCGTTTCAACGCTCAAGCGCGCCGCCGAATTTTTTAAGCTATTCGGCTTTTGCACCTGACTCAGCGATCACTTTTCTCCACTTGATGCGCTCGACTTCGATCTCGGCTGCCATCTCTTCTGGCGTACTGGTTTTCGGGATCATCCCGCCAGTGATCATGCGTTCATTCATAGCAGGTTCGTTAATCACGACGCGCAAGGCGGCATTCAACCGATCAATCACCACGCGAGGGGTGCCTGCTGGCACTGATAGATAATTAACGGCAACGGCCTGATAGCCCTTCAGTTGCTCGGCAATCGCTGGCACGTTGGGCAGCAACGGTGAGCGCTCGGGGCTTGCTACGCCCAAGGCACGCAAGTTACCGGATCTGATCTGGCCGATATACACCGACAAACTATCGATCGCCATCTGCACATTGCCAGCCAGCAGATCTTGGATGACTTGACCTGAGCCCTTGTAAGGCACATGGACGATGTCAACGCCCGCCATCGACTTAAACAATTCGCCCGACAAGTGAGTGCTGGCGCCAATGCCTGAGCTGCCAAAATTAGTTTTACCAGGATTCTTACGCGCATACTCAATCAGTTCTTGCACGGTGTTAACGGGTAATTTGGGCGCTACCACCAACACATTCGGAAACCAAGCCACACGCGACACAGGGATCAAATCTTTATCTGGGTTGTAGGGCAGTTTCGCCATCAAATAAGGATTAATAATTTGCGGGCCTGGCGTGGTGTACAACACGGTGTAGCCATCAGGCGCAGCACTGGCCACAAGGGCAGCTCCAACCGTTGCGCCGCCACCGGGCTTGTTTTCAACGATGATCGGCTGACCCAGCTCTTTGGCCATAGGCTCACTAATTAAGCGTGCGGTCTGATCCGCAGCCCCGCCAGGCGCAAACGGCACGATCAAGCGGATTGGTTTTGTTGGATAGGCTGCCGTCTGTGCGTGCACCACGGGGGTCATCACGGTCGCCAGCACAACCAAGCTTAAAATCTTCAGCATATTTTTTGTCCCTAGATTTTTAATAATCGCGTCGCAAGCCTCGTCTGAGGGTTCGCACACTTCAATGTCGCTGCATTTTCTGTATTCTAATGGTGTTTAGGTACAGAATAATCAAACTCAGGGACATCACCTATATGCAAGACTTTACCCAACTCCAATACGAGCTGATCGGCCATGTTGCGGTACTCAGCATGAACAATGCACCCGTCAACGCACTATCACGCACACTGAGCGATGAAATTACCGCCGCGCTTGACTACATTTCTGAAATCCCCGAGGTGCGCGCCGTTGTACTGACTGGCCTTGGCAAAATATTCTGCGCAGGCGCAGATTTGAAAGGCCGCGCCTCAGTCATTAAGGGGCCGGGCGATTTACCTGCGCACTCACGTCGCACACGCGAATGTTTTCATGCGATTCGTGAATGCACTAAACCCGTCATCGTTGCCCTCAACGGCCCTGCGCTCGGTGCGGGTTTGGCGATTGCCGCTTCAGCTGACATGTTGATCACCTCTGAAAAAGGCTGCCTGGCTTTGCCAGAGATTGACGTTGGCCTCTTGGGCGGTGGCAGTCATGCCGCGCGTTTGTTTCCGCACAGCACGCTGCGCCGCATGATGTTTACCGGGTATCGCGTGCAAGCCGACGAACTGTATCGCCTTGGTGTCGTTTTACAAGTCACAACCCCTGAGGGCTTAATGCCGGCAGCGCTTGAATTGGCCAATACCGTTGCTAGCAAGAGCCCGCTGTCAGTGGGCCTGGCCAAACAAACACTCAACGCGATTGAAGACATGAGCTTGCGTGACGGTTACCGCTACGAACAGGATATGACTGCGGCGATCGCAAAAACCGAAGATGCCAAAGAGGCACAACGGGCGTTCTTAGAAAAGCGTGCGCCGGTGTTTGTGGGGCGATAACTTCGACGACCGCTACTAGGCGAGACATCATGACAAATCAGATTGAAGTCTATGCAGGCACCGCCGGACACTCGGCTTGGTTTAGCAACGATCTGGGCCAAACCTGGGTGCATCCAAATAGTCATTCGGGTATGTATCTCGAGGCACGGGTGTGGTCCTACTGTTCGCACCTTGACGATCCAAACTTGCTTTATGCCGGTACCGATATGGGCTTGTTTCGCTGGGATGAACGTACCACTCGTTGGACTGCGCTTGCCTCACCGATGACTGACATCTGGGCCTTGGCACAGGATCCCGCAGATGCGTGTGTGCTCTATGCCGGAACTCGCCCCGCCGCGTTTTATCGCTCGACCGATGCTGGGTTGACCTGGAGTGAGCTGCCAACGCCCGGCATTCAAAAGTTTTCAGAGATCAACATGGGTCCCACACGGGTCACGCAGATCTTGTTTGATCCGCTCGAGCACAACACCATCTGGGCTGTGGTTGAAATCGGTGGCGTGTATCGCAGTCTTGACCGCGGCAACACCTGGCAACTTAAAACTGAAGGGCTTGTATCTTGCGATATGCATGGCATCGTGATTGTGCACAATGCCTCGGGGCAGAAAATTCTTTATGCCACGACTAATCGCGGCCTGCATCGCAGTGTTGATAACGGCGAGACTTGGGTGTTCGTTTTATTGGATTCTCCCTGGCAATACACCCGTGGGATCACGGTGCAGCAGGGCAACGATTCAGTCATATTTTTAACGAATGGTAATGGGCCGCCCGGCAGCACAGGCCAATTGTGGCGCAGTCAGGATTATGGGTATACGTGGCATAAGCTGACGTTGCCTGGCAACTTGAATAGCACCCCGTGGGCTGTGGCCACGCATCCGCATGATCCCCAACTATTGTTTACCTATACGAACTTAGGCCAACTGTTTCGCAGCACTGATGGCGGCAATCAATGGCAGCGTTTGCCGCACGAGTTTGGTGAGTTACGTACCCTGCACTGGCGTCCGACGCAGTATGCGGCCGATCGGCCCGCACACTCGATTACCGTGCGCCCGCCGGTGACCGCGTAACAGCTGAAGGTTGCTAGACCAATTCAGCGGCGCGTTTTAAGTCAGGCAACTCAGCAGACCACGCTTGAGCAACAAGCGAAGCCGGCGCTTCGACTCTTAAAGCGCGCGACCGATGGCGTCGCCCTCAGCGGTGGCGGCAAGTATGTTTCTTGCGGCGCGGCAGTCACCAATTAAGTGCACCTCGACACCAGCGGCTTTGAGTGGCGCAGCCAACTCATCATTGGGTTGTCTGGGCGTTGAATAAGCAAAAAACGCTACGTTTTCGATGCCTTTTAAAGCACCGCCATAAATACTAACGTACTGCAGCGTCGCTTCATTTTCAAAGGTGTCAGTCCAGCGCGGTTCGACCGCATAGAGCACGTTGATGTCTTTTTCATGAAACCGTCGATAGATTCCTTGACGCGTCACTAGCGCGACCTCGTCGGCAATCGTTGCACGCGGGGTCATCACCACAACGCGATCAAACAAGGTGTGCAGGCGCTCAGCCGCCGCATAAGTGCCTTCGGTGTGATCCATATCCAAAATCACAGCGGTCCCTGATTGTCGTTGGGTGACGCCGTCAAGCTCGCTCATGGCGCGACGCAAATCAGGGATCCAACCCTCTTGGCGCAAAGCCTCAGGTAACATGCGCGGCCAAATCATTGATGAACCTGTAGCAAGCACCACCACCTCGGGCTTGTATTGCAAAATCGTCTCAAGCGTTGCGTCTTGATTGAGCTGATAGTCAACGCCTACACGAACGCCTTCAACATACTGGTAGTCGTAGATGCTGCTTAAGTCTTCACCACCCGGCAAAGATACCAGCTGACGCACTTTACCGCCCACCTCAGACGCGCGCGTTAGCAAGGTCACTTGATGCCCACGTGCGGCAGCAATCCAGGCCGCTTCCAGCCCTGCAACTCCGCTCCCCACAACCATGACTCGTTTTTTTATTACCGCTGGCGTGAACACTTCATCTAATTCATCGGGCATCGCCACCCGCGGATTATTGTCGCAAGCGATGGGTGCGTGACCGACGATTGTTTTCCAACAAGTATTGCCGCCCACGCAATAACGAATACGCGAGGCTTGTCCCAATTGCGCTTTGCGCGACCAGGCCGCATCCGTAATCAGTGCGCGCCCGATCCCCACTAAGTCTGCCTCGCCTTGTTCGACAATCGCGTCAGCCTGCGCCGGATCATTAATGCGACCCAACGCCATCACAGGTACCGTACCCACCGAAGCCTTAAGCGCCTTCAGTGTTTCCGCATAGGGATTACGCTCTTTATTAGCATCCGGAATATGCAGCTCGAGCGTTCTCGCATGGGCACCCTGCGCAAAGCAAACATAATCGATCAAACCAGTTTGCGTCACACAGGTAGCGATTGTTGCAGCGGCCGCATGATCAATGCTGCCTGCAATGCCATCGTTGCTTGGTAACTTGATCCCCAAAATAAAATCCGTGCCGCAACGCTCGCGCACGAGCTTGATCATCTCAAGCACCAAGCGCATGCGATTTTCAAAGCTGCCACCATAAGCATCAGTGCGTGTATTTGAATAGGCCGACATAAACTGATGAAACAGGTGTCCATGGCCAGCCGAAAACTCAACTCCACTAAAGCCACAACTCTTCACGCGCGCAGCTGACTCTACAAAGTGACCGAGCAAGGTCGAGATTTCGTCGGCTGACAAGACATGCGGCATGGTCCAGCTAATGTCATCGGGTAAAGGCGAGGCGCCGATAGCTTCGTAATTTCTACCGGGGGCATGACGCCCGCGACCAGCATCTTGTATTTGCGCAATGAGTCTGCAGTCTTCAGCTTCAACCGCTTTGGCCCAACGCGTCAGGCTCTCTTCGGCATGCGCATTCCAGGCACGCACACGGGTCGCAACCTTTTGATGCGGCGCCACCGCAAGAGGCTCAGTCACCAACATCGCCGCGCCACCGCGGGCGCGATTCAGGTGATACTGAATCAAACGGTCAGTGGCACGCCCATCAGCACCGGTCACGGTGGTCATCGACGGATGCACAATCCGATTACGCAAGCGTCTGCCTGCTAATTCAAGTGGAGAAAACAAACTGGCGTACGGGGTCATGGCTGTCTCAGTGATGCAAAGTCTTGTTGTTTTTTTATCGCTTTCGTTACTGTAATCTAATGCGGCTCTAATTTCAGCCATAACCTCTTGATCGCTTGACACAAAGCCTGCCCAGCATTACGTTGATACCAAACTACAACTTTATTCTGGAGACCACCATGAGCCAAGCTCAACCTGTTCGCTTTCCAATTTTGACCCCCGAAGAAATGAGCCCGCGCCAGAAAGAGGTGTCTGCTGCCATTGCCGGAGGCCCTCGCGGCGGCATTCGCGGCCCTTTTTTAGCCTTGATTCATAACCCTGAACTCGCCAATCGCGTTCAGCAGTTAGGTGAACACCTGCGCTATGGCA
>JAIPCU010000024.1 GCA_021738045.1 Candidatus Methylopumilus sp.
GTTTGGTGTTTGGTGTTTGGTGTTTGGTGTTTGGTGTTTGGTGTTTGGTGTTTGGTGTTTGGTGTTTGGTGTTTGGTGTTTGGTGTTTGGTGTTTGGTGTTTGGTATTGAGTACTCAAAGTTATACGCTGTGCAAACATCAGGAGCAGTGCGCTTGATACCAGGCTAGGGCCTCGGTTGGTACGCCATCAAAGGCTAGGCGCCCCTGATCAATCACCAAGACTCGATCCATTTGTCGCATCAATGCCAGGTCATGACTCACCACTAAGGCGGGTTGAGGCAGTTCGGCTAAGTGCTGTTCAAACCGGTTACGCAGGCGCAAATCAAGCTGTGTGGTGGGTTCGTCAAAGACCAACATCTCTGGCTCGGTGGCTAGCACTGCAGCCAGGGCGACTAGTTGACGCTCGCCGCCCGACAGCGTGTGCACGCTGCGCTCGGTCAAATGGCCAACCCCTAAGCGCTCTAAGGCGGTCTGAGCGCGCAAAGCACGCCGTTTGGGATCAGGTTCGCGTTGCTTGAGCCCAAATTCAATGTCTTCATGCACCACTGGAAACACAATTTGGTTATCGGGGTTCTGAAACACAAACCCAACTTTACGGCGCACTGCCGCCACCTCTTTTGTCGTGTCTAACCCGTCCACCCAGACTTGACCCGTTTTTGGCAAAAGCAGGCCGTTGATCAACCTCACTAAAGAGCTTTTACCCGAGCCATTCGGCCCAACCACCCCAATCCGCTGCTCAGACAGCGTCAAGCTCAGGTCGGTTAACACCAGCCGGCGCTCGCGCTCAACAGAGACGTTTTTAAACTCGATTAACATGGTGATCGATTATGCCCGATAACCTTCGGAAAACACGCATTGCGTCGTAAAATGCGTGGGGAGCCCTCGGCTGCAATCCGCATGAATGACCAGTTTGGTCAGATCAGTCCAAACTTTTGTCAATTTGCCAAGAACTTTTTTAAACATTTGCACTCGAACGATCAATATGAAAAAAATCATCAAAACTGATGCTGAATGGAAAGCCCAGCTTTCTTCTGAAGAATATTACGTGGCTCGCCAAAAAGGCACCGAGCGGCCGTTTACAGGGCGTTACTGGAATCACACCGAACATGGCGTCTATCGCTGTGTTGGATGTGGCACCGCGCTCTTCGCCTCTGACACCAAGTTTGATGCGGGCTGTGGCTGGCCAAGCTATTTTGTGGCCATCGACGGTGACAATGTGCGCGAAGAAACCGATCGCACCCACGGCATGCTGCGTACCGAAGTCTTGTGTAATGTCTGCGACAGCCACTTAGGTCATGTGTTTCCTGATGGCCCTCCTCCAACGGGCTTGCGCTATTGCATCAACTCACTTTCACTGACTTTTGAGCCACTCAAGCCGTAGGGTCAGCCTCGCCCAGAGTGGCGAGGCTTTACAGAGCTAACAATGAAAAAATTTCTCTTTGATCTGTTTCCACTGATTCTATTTTTTGCGGCGTACAAGTTTGCCGATATTTATATCGCCACAGGTGTAGCGATGGCCGCGGCCGTCGTGCAGATTCTATGGATCAAACTGTCTGGCAAACCGATCGAAGGCATGCACTGGATCAATCTTGGCGTGATTGTCGTGTTCGGCGGCGCGACACTTTGGTTTAAAGACGACGCCTTCATCAAATGGAAACCCACCATGCTCTACTGGCTTTTTGGTGGGGTCTTGTTAGGCAGTCAGCTATTTTTAGGCCGCAATTTGATGCAAAAGCTGCTCGGTGAAAAAATCTCGATGGCCGCGACTGCCTGGTACCGTCTGAACCTAAGCTGGGCGTTATTCTTTATTGCCGCTGGCGCCATCAATCTTTTTGTTGCGTTTTCAGGCTATTTCACCACCGACCAATGGGTCAACTTTAAGGTGTTTGGGCTGATGGGCTTATTGATTGCCTTCGTCATCGGACAGTCGGTTTGGCTTGGCAAACACATGGACACCAAAGACGGCGAGCCCAAGCCATGACCGCTTCATCCCCCCGCGCTGACACCAACCCAGTCAATCCCCATATGACGCTCTTACAAGAACGCCTGACTGCGCTCAAGGCCAGCGAACTCACTATTCATGATGAGTCTCACTTGCACGCTGGCCATGCTGGTAATCAAGGCGGGGCGAGTCATTTTCGGGCCACGATTGTGGCTGAATGCTTTTCTAACCGGCCGATGGTTGCGCAACATCGGCTGGTGTATGATCTTTTGCGCGATTTAATCCCATACCCGATTCACGCTCTTGCGCTAACGACTCGGGCGCCCTCCAAAGGAAATCCATGAAACGTATCATTATGCTCGCCGCCTCGTTGGCGCTTGCTGCCCCGCTATATGCACAAAATGTAGCGACCGTAAACGGCAAACCCATCACACAAGAAAGCGTCAATCAATTTGTCAAACTGCTAGTGAGTCAGGGCCAGGGCGCAACCGATACCCCCCAGTTGCGCGAGCAGGTTAAAGAAGAGTTAATCAACCGCCAAATCATGGTGCAAGCCGCTGAAAAAGCCGGCATCGCCAAAGATCCGACAGTGGCAATTCAACTTGAGTTAAGCCGCCAAGGGATTCTGGCTCAGGCCCTGATGGCCGACTATGTCAAAAAGAATCCTATCACCGACGCCATCGCTAAAGCCGAATACGACAAACTCAAAAAAGCTGAAGACGGTAAGTTTGAATACAACGTGCGCCATATTTTGGTCGATGACGAGAAACTTGCAAACGACATGCAGGCCAAACTCAAGGCCAAATCAGCCAAGTTTGCAGACCTAGCGAAACAGTCGAAAGACACCGGCTCGGCTGAAAAAGGCGGCGATCTTGGCTGGGCACCCAACACCAACTATGTTGAGCCTTTTGCGAAAGCGGTAGCTGCGACCAAGAAGGGCCAACTCGCCAGCGCACCGGTTCAATCACAATACGGCTGGCATGTGATTGAAGTCCTCGACATTCGTCCAATTGAGTTTCCTCCGTTCGAACAGGTTCGCCCTCAACTCGAAGAAATGATGAAGCAAACCGCACTGACAACCTTTCAGGCTGAACTTCGCGGCAGTGCAACGATTAAGTAACTCACGTGATCGGTTGGCTGCGCTCACGCGCGTCGGCGACCGACGCCACAGCATTCAACATTGAATGCCTAAAGCCCCCAGAGCTGGCATCATCAGCCATCTCTGGGGGCTTATCATTTTTGTCCGTGCTCGCAATAGCGGTAGCAATCAAAGTTGCGATCGCGCGACACAATGCCTCTAGCTTTGTGCCAACAACGCGCGCAACCCATCTTCGTCTAGCACCGTCACACCGAGCTCGCGGGCCTTTTCAAGTTTGCTGCCAGCATCGGCGCCCGCCACCACAAACGATGTTTTTCTTGAGACCGAGCCGGTGACTTTTCCGCCGGCCGCCACAATCAAACTAGAAGCATCTTCACGCGACCACACTGGTAACGTGCCCGTCAAAACAAAGGTTTTGCCCGACAAGCCCGCACTGCGCGCAGCCACCTCTGCCTGCGGCTCAACACCTTGCTGGCGAAGGGCAACCACAATCTCTTGATTGTGTGTTTCAGCAAAAAACCGCGCTAGTGAACCTGCTACCACAGGCCCGACATCGTTCACGCCCAACAGTTCATCTACGCTTGCTGCCATCAAGCTCTCAATCGAGCCAAAATGTAGCGCCAGCTCACGCGCTGTGGTTTCACCGACATGTCGAATCCCCAAGGCAAAAATGAGTCGCCCGAGCGGTGGTTGTTTCGCTTGCTGGATGGCGGCAATCAAATTGTCTGCTGATTTTTGCCCCATCCGCTCAAAGCCTGCAAGCTCAGCGGCTTGCAAGGTAAAAATATCGGCGAGTGAATGAATGCGCTCGCGATCCACCAGTTGCTCAACAAGTTTTTCGCCTAAGCCTTCGATATCAAGTGCCTTGCGTCCTGCTGCGTGAATCAAGCTTTGTTTACGCTGGGCAGCACAAAACAAGCCGCCGGTGCAACGAGCGATTGCTTCGTCTTCAAGCCGCTCAATCGCAGAACCGCAAATCGGGCATGCGGTCACCATCACAAATTGGGGCGCAAACGCTGGGCGCTTTTCAAGTACCGGGCCCACCACTTCGGGGATCACGTCACCGGCACGACGCACGATCACTGTATCCCCCACGCGTACGTCTTTACGACGAATTTCATCTTCGTTGTGCAAGGTGGCATTGGTGACCGTCACGCCCCCAACAAACACAGGCGCCAAGCGCGCCACTGGCGTAATTGCTCCGGTACGACCCACCTGCACTTCAATATCAAGCAGGGTGGTAAATGCTTCTTGCGCCGGAAATTTATGTGCGATGGCAAAGCGTGGTGCGCGAGCGACAAAACCCAAGATACGTTGCGCATCAAGATCATTGACCTTATAGACGACGCCATCGATATCATAGGGTAGGCTCGCACGACGCGCACACACTTGCTCGTAATAGCGCAGCAGATCAGAGGCGCCTTGCGCCACGACATGCTGCGTGACGTTGACCGGCAAGCCTAAACGCGCCATCCAGTCGAGTAGGTCGCTATGCTTAGCGAACTGTAAGCCACCAATATCGCCCCAACCGTAGGCAAAAAATCTTAACGGACGTTGCGCCGTGATGCGAGGATCGAGTTGCCTCAAACTACCTGCCGCAGCGTTGCGGGGATTCACAAATATTTTTTCACCGCGTGTGCGCTGAGCTTCATTTAGCAGAGCAAAATCGGCCAAGTTCATAAACACTTCACCGCGCACTTCAAGCACCTCAGGTATCTCGTGAGGCTCACCCGTTAAACGCAGCGGAATCGACTTGATGGTACGGATATTACTGGTGACGTCTTCGCCGGTTTGCCCATCACCGCGCGTTGCTGCCTGCACCAGCGCCCCGCGTTCATAGCGCAAGTTAATCGCCAAACCATCAAGCTTGAGTTCGCAAAAATAGTGAACTAGCTCGGCACCACTCAGCTTGCCAGCGGCCTTGAGCGTATCGGCAACGCGCTTATCAAACGCCTGCACGTCCTCAGCTTCAAAAGCGTTTCCCAACGACAACATAGGCACCACATGGGTGACACTACCAAAAGCGGTCAAGGGTGCGGCACCCACGCGTTGGGTGGGCGACTCAGGCGTAATCAACTCTGGGTAGCTGGCTTCAAGCGCCTGCAGTTCGCGCATCAGCAAATCGTATTGTGCGTCGCTGGTCTGAGGCGCATCTTGTACGTAATAAGCCTGATTATGTCGCTCGATCTCTCCGCGCAGCCACGCTGCACGCGTAAGGGCTTCTGTCATACAACGCCCCAACAGACGTTACACAAATACGCGCAAGGCGCGCGCACCACCTGCATGAAAGCCGGCATGTTCAAGATTGACATAGACGGTTTTAAGTTGCTCATCAATTAACAGTTCGGCACCCGGTTGCAGCGCACGATCTTGATCGTCAACCAGTTCGGCTCCTAAGCGCCGCGCGAGCTCTTGGCCAATCTCAGCCATACGGCCAAACGCACGAGTATCGACCGGGCTACGCGGCACATCCAACAACAAACTCAACCGATCAACGCCGGCCATCCCAGCGTCAAACGACTCTTCGTCTGCGCGAGAAAGCGTAAAACAGACAAAACCATGATCACCACACCAGGCAAAACGCCCCATGTAAGGCACGAAACCCATCGCTTGTGCGGCACTGCTCACGTCGGACACCGAGCGCACACCCGCCAACAGTAAAGTCAAACCAACTTGCGTATCGAGCCCCTCGCAGATCTGATCTAAACGCCGCGCCAACTCAACCACTTGCTGTTGCTCGGGCGCCTCGAGCGTGCATTCAAGCTGATCCGCTAAAGTTTGTGCACGCGTAAAAATTTGCGACCATTCAATGGCGCTCAGCGGGCCACTGCGATTGGCTAACAGCACCGCTAGCTGAACCGAAATATATTGATCTTGAGGATCAATCTGCATCGCGTGCTGGCCTTGCACGTTTTGCACAAACACTCTAACCGCTTTGCGACCCGCTATACGTAAAGGCATCAGTAAGGGCGCCAAATCCTCGCCCGTCATCGGCCCCTGAAATGTCAGCTCAATGACTGCCTCTGTGACAGAATCAGGTTCAAGCATGTCGGTATCCGCTGTGTCTTGAGCGCCACCTGTAAAGGGCAACACCACCGCCCCGCCACCGAGGCCGGGTTCGCGACGCCCACTCTCACTGAAAGTGGGCTCGCCTAACAGGGGGTCTTGATCAATCTTCGGTAGCTCAGCCTGCATGCGCTTGCGCACACGCAGATCTTGGATCCAATTAAAGCCAAGCAGTAGCAAAATGACGCCTGCGCCCAAAACAATCAGATAGATCTGCAACTCACTCATGTGTAGACCCTAGAATTAAGCCGCTTCTGCTGCAAGTTGCAGCGCCGATTCAATATCAACTGCCACGATTCTTGATACACCTTGTTCTTGCATGGTGACTCCAATCAATTGCCGTGCCATTTGCATCGCAATTTTATTATGCGAAATAAACAAAAACTGTGTGTGCTCTGCCATACTGCCTACCAAATTAGCATAACGCTCGGTGTTCGCGTCATCAAGTGGCGCATCAACCTCATCGAGTAAGCAAAAAGGCGCTGGATTCAGTTTGAACAGCGCAAACACTAAGGCAGTCGCAGTCAAGGCTTTTTCTCCGCCTGACAGCAAGTGAATCGAGGTATTGCGTTTTCCGGGTGGTTGGGCCATCACCTGAACGCCGGCATCTAGGATCTCGTCGCCGGTCATAATTAGTCGTGCCTCGCCCCCACCAAAGAGTTTGGGAAACAACTCACCGAAGTGCGTATTAACTTCGTTAAAGGTTGTCTGCAACAAATCACGGGTTTCGCGATCGATTTTGTGGATGGCGTCTTCGAGTGTATTGATAGCAGTCTGCAAATCAAGAAATTGCGCATCAAGGTAACCTTTACGTTCGCGCGATTCATTGAGTTCGTCAAGCGCTGCCAAGTTCACTGAGCCCAGACTTTCGATTTTTTTCGTGATACGTTGCACTTCGCTTTGCAACCAGGCCGGGCGCGACCACTCTTCTGGCTGATCGACCAGCGAGGCCTGCACAGCGAGACGGTCAACCTGACGCTCGTTGAGTTGCTCGGCGAACTGTTCAGCGGCCAAACGAGCGGCTTGTTCTTGCAACTGCAATTGCATGATGCGTTCACGGCGCGGCTCAAGAGAGCGCTCAAGCGTCAAACGCTCTTCATCGGCCTCGCGTAACTGCGCGGCCAACGTATCCATCTCAATGCGTACTCGACCAAGAGCCTCTTCACGCTCGGCACGCAACTCAAGTGCTTCTTGCAAGCCGGCCTCGGCCGCTGCTGCGTCAAGCGTGGTGAGGTCAGACTCAAGCGTAATCAGTTCTTGCTTGGCGCGCGTATTTTGTTCGGTCGCCACTTGCAGATTACGTTGGAGTTCGGCAATGCGAGCGCGAATCCCACGCTCATTAAACTCGGCCTCTTGGGCGCCACGCTCTTGGTCGCGTAAACGATCGCGGGCAGTTTGTGCTTCGTCTGCCAACGCCTCGCCAGCCATCTCAGCCTCAGAATAGGCCTCTTGTAAGGTGGCGATTTCAGTATCGAGCTCTTCGAAACGAGTCTCGGCTTCGATTTTGGTAGCTTGTAATTCTTCTTGTTGCGAGGCGACTTCGGCCAAGTCTTGCTCAAGTCGACCTGAACGCTCACGAGTTTGTTCAACTTGCTGCAGCAGACGCGTGTGCTCAAGTTGCAAATCATGCAGACGGCGGGTGACCTCACCCACACGTTGGCGCATCGGCGGCAAGGCTTGAGATACCTGTTGCCAGGCGGATTCTGCCTGCGCCACCGCCGAGCGTGACTGATCTGCGATCAGCTGCCGTGCCTTGATTTCGCGCTGCAGGTTTTCGATCTCTTGTTGACGCGCCAATAAACCAGCTTGTTCAGAGTCTGGGGCATAAAAGCGCACGCTGTTTGCGTCAACAAGGTGCCCGCCCTTTACCACCAACAAAGCACCCGCGGGCAACGAGGCACGCAGGGCCAACGCTTCGGTGATGTCTTTTGCAATGAAAACGTGCCCAAGCCAGGCTTGTAGCAAAGTGCGCAGCTCTGGATCACTCATGCGTAACAACGACGTTAAAGACGTGAAGCCTGCAGGCGCTGAGGCAGCAGCGGCAGGCACGGGCAATTGATAAAACGCCAGGCGCGCGGGTGGAGCATCGGCCGCAAACGCTCGCGCCCAATCCAGATTGCGCACCTCAAGACCTGTCATGCGCTCGTTGAGCACCGCCTCGATGGCAGTCTCCCAACCCGCTTCGACCTGCAGCTTTTGCCACAAACGACCCAAGGTCGTGAGTTCGTGTTTGGCGAGCCAGGGCTCAAGAGCCCCTTTCTTTTGCACATCTTCTTGCAAGCGCACTAGGGCCGACAAGCGAGCGTCTAAACGAGCCAAGGCCTCGGCTTCAGTCAGAGCGGTTTGTTGGGCCTGGTTGCGCTGCGCATCGGCCACCGGCAAGCGTTCTTCAAACTCAACGAGCTTGCCTTGAGCCCCTTCAAGAAGCTCTTCAGTCGAAAGCTTGTCACCGGTCAGTTGATCAAGCGCAGCCAAATCAGGTGACTCGACGCCTTTTAATTCTTGCAGCAAGCGCTCATGACGCAGCTCGAGTGCCTGCAATTGACGATCAGAGTCGCGTTGCGTTTGAGCCGCCAACGCCAGACTTTGCTCGACCCGCGCCAGCGCAATTCGCATCTCTTCGCGTTGGGCCGCCGCTTCGCGTACGCGGGTTTCAATCTCAGGCAAACCGGCTTGCGCAGCTAAAGCCTGGTCACGTGCCTCTTCAGACCGAGCAGCGCTGGTGGCGAGTTCGTCTTCACCATCCAATATTTGTTGCTGGCAGTGCTCGCGTTGAGACTCCCACTCAGTGATTTGCACTTGCAATTGCGCACGGCGGGTTTGCACACGATTACGCGACTCGACCACGTGTCGGATCTCAGCCTCTAGGCTGCTGACTTTGGCATTCGCTTCGTACAAAGCACCCTGTTCGGCGTGCACGGCATCGCCGGCCGCATAATGCGCCTGGCGGCGAGACTCAAGCGCAGCTTCGCTGGCCCGTAAGCCCGCTGTTGAGGCTTCAAGTTCGGTATGGGCACGCTCAATGTTTTGTTGCGTGCGATCACGCTCTTCTTGAGCTGCAGCCTCTTTTAAAAACCACAGCGCATTTTGCTTGGCTTCGCCTTCGGTTTGCAGACCACGGTACTCGCGCGCCACTTCGGCCTGACCTTCAAGCTTTTCAAGTTGTGAACCAAGTTCACGCAAAATATCTTCGACACGCACAAGATTTTCGCGCGTGTCTGATAAGCGATTTTCAGTTTCACGACGGCGCTCTTTATAGCGCGAAACACCAGCCGCCTCTTCAAGGTAGACGCGTAGCTCTTCAGGCTTGGCTTCAATCAGTCGATTAATCATGCCTTGACCGATGATGGCGTACCCGCGCGAACCTAAGCCTGTTCCTAGAAAAATGTCGTAAACATCGCGACGACGCACTTGTTGATTATTGATGAAATAGCTACTGGTGCCATCACGGGTCAACACCCTGCGTACTGCGATTTCGCCATAACTGGCCCACTGACCCGTGGCGCGACCATCGCTATTATCAAACACTAATTCAACTGAGGCGCGTGCCGAGGCTTTGCGCTGGCTTGAGCCACTAAAAATCACGTCTTGCATCGATTCGCCGCGCAACTCAGACGCACGGCTTTCGCCCATGACCCAACGTACCGCATCAATGATGTTAGATTTGCCACAACCATTAGGCCCAACTACGCCAACGAGCTGACTGGGGGTAGGGATCACGGTCGGATCGACAAAAGATTTGAAGCCGGCAAGTTTGATCTGGGTCAGGCGCACAATAGTTAGACACAATTTGGAATGGAATTCCCCTGATCATAACGCAGCCTGAGGCGAATTTAGCTTTGGTAATCAGCATGAATGGCTGTTCTACCTGAATCTGTACCAAGGGCAATCCCTCATTCTCTTTTTTCTCGAAATCCCGCATTGTGGCGTGCTAGCGCTCTGCCTAAATAACAAAAGATCTGTCGGTATACTCGGACAGGCGAAAACGGGTCTAGCCTGCGAACCAAAAAAGGTTCCGTCGGTATTTTGAACTTAACCCCCTTTTAAAAGACGCTCCAAGTGAACAGAGGCTTTTTTACCGTTATGGCGGCGCAGGCGCTTTCTTCGCTTGCTGACAATGCGCTTTTTATCGCTGCGATTGCACTCATTCAGCAGCTGCAAGGCCCAGACTGGATGGCCCCCATGATGAAATGGTGGTTTGCGGCCTCTTACGTGCTGCTGGCAGCCTTTGTCGGTGCCATTGCAGACTCTTACCCTAAAGGTCGGGTCATGTTTATGACCAATGCCATCAAGGTCAGTGGCTGCGCCCTGATGTTTTGTTACGCGTTTTTAGGTTTATCTGAGGGTGGGCAAGTCAACCTGGTCTGCGCGGCCTACGCCTTGGTGGGGATTGGTGCAGCAGCGTATTCGCCCGCCAAATACGGCATCGTCACAGAAATGTTGCCACCGCTACAGTTGGTAAAAGGCAATAGCTGGATCGAAGGCCTGACGATCCTCTCCATTATTCTGGGCACCTTGGTGGGGGGTGTACTCGTCTCCCCTAAAGTGTCGGACTGGTTACTCGCCCATCCCTGGTTTAGCGGCTTTGTTCAAACACCAGCCGAGGCCGCGATTTTAGTGATCGCTCTGATCTATGCCGCGGCCGCAATCTGCACGCTGATGATTCCCAAAACCAATATTGTTTACCCTAAACAGCAAAAAAACCCCTTGAGCTTGATGAAAGCGTTTTGGGGCTATGTTCGTATCCTCTGGAAAGATAAGCTTGGGCAAATCTCGCTGGCCGTCACCACACTGTTTTGGGGCGCTGGTGCCACATTGCAATTAATCGTGATCGAGTGGGGTCGCAGCCATCTTGGCTACCGCCTGGATCAGGCATCGATTTTGATGGGCATCACGGCCATTGGCACCATTTTCGGCGCAGTGCTGGCCGGTCGAGTCGCCTTACCTCGCGCCTTAACCGTGTTACCACTGGGCGTTGCGATGGGCTTCATCGTGCTAATGATGCCATTTGTCCAGTCTTCTTGGACAATCAATTTTATGGGCGTCGAGCTACCATGGGCGGCCTATATTCTGCTGATTTTGATTGGCTTGACCTCTGGCTATTTTGTCGTGCCAATGAACGCTCTGCTACAACATCGTGGCCACGTATTATTGTCGGCCGGTCATTCGATTGCCGTACAAAATTTCAATGAACAATTAAACATTTTGTTAATGGTGGCGATTTACACCATTTTGTTGTGGCTGCAGCTGTCGATCAGCATCATCATCGGGATCTTTGGCGTGCTAGTTGCTGGCGTGATGCTATTGATCATCTACTGGAATAAAAGCAACCTTAAACATCATCCAGGCCTACTTGAGCAGATCGGGCAAGAGGGGCACGGTAAAGCACTTTGATATCCTCCCCGCCTTAAAGGCGGGGATTCGAACGGCGCTAAGCGATGCAGCTCACGAGTGCGAAACAGAACTAGCGCCGTAGCGTACGCAGCAGCTGCAAATCTTGCCACGCTGCCGCTTTGTCTGCAGGGTGGTTGAGTAAATGGCCACTGTGATAACTGGCAACCAAAGGGATCGTTTGCCCGGCCACCTCAAGCTGATGCACCCGGCCTCGCAAGTTTTGCAAAGGCTCGTCTGTGTTCAACAAGGACTGCGCGACCACACGCCCCAAGGCCAAAATACTAAAGGGGCGCAACAATTCAAGCTGACGCACCAGATACGACTGGCAAGCCGCGACTTCTTCGCGCAGGGCAAGCCGGTTTCCGGGAGGCCGACATTTCACAAGATTCGTCAGATACACATCACGCGTACGCGCGCTACCAATGGTTAACAACATTTGATCAAGCAACGCGCCAGACTCGGCCATAAAAGGCAGGCCCTTACGATCGTCTTGCTCGCCCGGGCCATCGCCAATCACCAAAATAGCAGGCTGTGTCACACCCTGCCCCATCACCACTTGGTCACGCTGCCGACACAGGCCGCAGGCCTGACACGCGCTGGCTGCAAGCGTTAACGCTTCAAGATCGGGGGCCGCAGCGGCAGCAGCAGCTGTCAGCGCCGTCATCGCAGCGATACTCACTGCACTCATCGGTGCTGCAGCTTGTTGTGGCTGACTTGCAGCGCCACGAGTCGACGAGCCTACTGATTTTGCTGATGGTGCTGCTGTTGTTGATCTCTCGCTCGCCGCGGACGCCATCCCTACCTGTTGTCTGGCTTGAACCGCTGACTGCTGAGCGGGTGCTGCGTCAGAGCTTGACGAGGCAGCCGCTTGCGGTTGCGTCGCAGTCTGGCTCGGCAGCGCGGTTTGCGCGCCAACACCCACTGCAGGCACCGCGCGCGTGTCGCCAGGCAGCCAAGGCTTATCAATACCCAGTTCGTGCAACCACGCCAGCTGTAAGGCCGAGTATTGCAAGGGTTTAGGATCAGGGCTTGGCGTCATACTGCTCAGTGGGGCTTAAGATTGATCAAAGGTTTTCTTCAAGACATACGCATCTTCGCGTTCGCCTCGTCCTGCAGGATAGTACGCGCGGCGCACGCCGATCTGATTAAACCCTTCGCGGGCATAAAAAGCGAGTGCTGCGTGGTTTGAGGGACGAACCTCAAGCAGCAAGCCCTCTGCGCTTTGGGCCTGCGCACTGCGAGTGATTTGTGCCAGTAACTGATGGGCATAGCCTTGACGCTGATGTTCGCGCGCCACGGCGATCACCAAGATGTGCGCCACGTCAGGCGCCTGCATCGCGATACAAAACCCAAGTAGTTCAGCGTCTTGACGCAAAACCCAGGCCTCGTAACCCGCCGCCAGCGCATCTTCAAAATTTTTAAGTGTCCAGGGAAACGACTGCACCGCACGTTCGATTTCAAGCGCTTCGGGCAGATCGGCTACCGTCATAGGCACCAAGGCCGCCTGACCAGGCGCCAAGGCACGAGGATTACCCCCTTCACCCAACGCCCGCTCGGCGACGGTAAACGCTACACGGTCGCGCAAATAGAGCGGGGCCGCATGCTCAGGCAAGACGGTTTGACCAGCATGCCAGCCTCGCAACGCCAAGGCTGCAACGGCTTGTGCTGTGGGTCGCGCCAGAAGATCGTCAGCCAGGCACTCAAGGGGCAAGCCCACTGTCGCCCCAGCCAAACTCCAGCCTTCGCCGACGTAACAGACCCCTCGTGCGTCAGGCGCGCGGCTATGCCATAGCGGCAAGCGCTGTTCAATGAACGCCGACAGTTGCCCCGCAGGCAGTAACACGGGGGGTTGCAAAACCACTAAGCCATGCACAACATCATCCACATATGCCGCAAAGTAAGCTTCATCCATGCGCGCGTCAAGCGCGGCAAGAATCAGATGTTGAGGCAAACGCCCCGCTGCCTGCGCAGCAACCGCGGGCAATGCTCCGATCGGAATTAAGGGAATTTGCAGCGCTAAACCTATGCCCTGAGCCACCCCACAGGCAACGCGGATACCAGTAAAAGCCCCAGGACCCTGACCAAACGCCACCGCACTCAGCGCAGCGCGTTCGACGCCACACTCAGCGAGCAAGGCGCTGACCATGGGCAAAAGATTTGCTGCATGACCCGCTGTACCCTCAAGTTGGCGCTGTACCACAGCTACGCTTGCGCCCTGCTCAGTCAGTAGCGCTACCGAGCAGGTGGTCGTAGAGGTTTCGAGGGCCAAGATATGTGTCATGTGCGTATTGTATGAGCTAGCACGCCTGTTCGAGGCGAGCCCTGAGCACGCACTGCAAAATGCCACCGTGCCTGTAATACTCGGCTTCAACGTCACTATCCAAACGCACCAACAGTCGGATAGTGCGTGAACGACCATCGGAGTAGCGGATCAGGCACTCAAGCTGATCCCGCGCCTTGAGGCCTTGTTTTAAACCACGAATGTCAAAGCTTTCAGAGCCGTTCAACCCAAGCGATTGGCGAGTGTCGCCGTTTAAAAATTGCAGGGGCAACACACCCATACTCACCAAGTTTGAACGATGAATTCGCTCGAGTGACTCGGCGATCACGGCGCGCACGCCCAGCAAACCGGTACCTTTGGCTGCCCAGTCGCGCGACGATCCAGCCCCGTACTCTTTACCAGCGACGATCACCAAGGGGACGCCCTCTTCGCGGTACCGTTGCGCCGCTGCATACATTGACATCGGCTCTTTGCTTGGCATATGCAAGGTCGAACTCCCCTGCACGTCTGGAGTCAACTCGTTATGCAGTCGCACATTTGCGAACGTACCGCGCATCATGACTTGATGGTTCAAACGACGTGCACCGTAATTCACAAAATCTGCGGGAGCTACCCCCAAAGACTGCAGATATTGGCCAGCTGGCGTCTGCACAGAAAATTTGCCGATCGGCGAAATATGATCGGTCGTCAGCATATCGCCAAACATACCAAGCACGCGTGCACCCACGATATCTTCGTGCACAGGCACCTCGCGAGTCATACCATCAAAATACGGTGGGCGTTGAATAAATAGACTCTCTGGATTCCAGTCGTAAATTTTTCCCGTCACACTTGTCAGCGCACGCCATTGAGGCGAGCCTTCAAAAATAGTTTGATAACGCTCTTGGTACAAATGAGGCTCAACATAGCGTTCGATCATGGCACGAATCTCTTCAGGAGCGGGCCAAATATCTTTCAGATACACCGCCACACCCTGCTCGTCGTGCCCTAAGGGCTGTTGTGTTAAATCGGTGTGGATGGAGCCCGTCAGTGCATACGCCACCACCAAGGGCGGCGAAGCTAAAAAGTTGACTTGTACGCTGTTATGTACGCGCGCATCAAAATTACGATTGCCCGACAACACCGCCACGGTAGCTAACTGTCGGGCTTCAATCGCTTTTAAAATCGGCTCGGGCAGTGGGCCAGAGTTGCCCATGCAACTCATGCAACCAAAGCCTACGACGTTAAAGCCTAAAGCATCAAGCTCAGCTTGCAAGCCCGAGACCTTTAAATAATCGGCCACCACACGCGAACCCGGGGATAACGACGTTTTCACCCAAGGCTTGGGCTTCAATCCACGACGACGTGCGTTACGGGCCAATAAACCCGCACCAATCATCACAGCAGGATTAGACGTGTTGGTGCAACTTGTGATGGCGGCGATGACCACCGAGCCGTCTTTAACGTCATCGCCATGCCCTCGCGCATCGACGGCTTGCATTGACTGAGAAAGCGGTTGACCTTGAATCAGAACAGGCGCGCGCGTCTCTTGTGCGACGGTAGACGCAGACTGATCTTGTGCAAGACTAGACGCAGGCGACTTTTGCACGAGGCTAGGCGTCGACGCCTTCTTCGAAGCAATCACTTTTTGAAACGCTTGAGCAACCCCCGCCAGATCAACTCGCGCATCTGGGCGACTCGGGCCCGCCATGCTAGGCACCACTGCCGACAAATCAATCTCGATGACTTTCGCGTAACGTGGCGTGAGAGTCTGAGCGTCTCGCCACAAACCTTGCGCCTGACAGTAGGCCTTGACCAGGGCAACTTGCTCTGCGCTACGTCCCGAAATAGTCAAATAACGAAGCGTCTCATGATCCACCGGAAAAAAACTCATGGTAGCGCCACACTCCGGCGTCATGTTTGAGACGGTTGCCCGTTCAGGCAAGGTCAGTGCATCGACCCCTGCTCCAAAGTACTCGATGAAACGCCCAATCACGTCTTCGCCACGCAAACGTTGTGTGATGGTCAGCACCAAGTCGGTTGAGGTCACACCGGGCTGTAACGCGCCGATCAAATGACAGCCAACGACTTCAGGGATTGGAACCGACACCGGTTCACCCAAAGCCACTGCACCACCCTCAAAACCACCAACGCCCCAGGCAACTATCCCTAAGGCATTGATCATCGCCGTATGACTATCCATCCCAATCAACGAATCAGGAAACGCCAACTGGCGACCTTGATGCTCTTTCGTCCAAACCACTTTGCCTAAAAATTCTAAATTGATCTGATGCAAAATCCCAGAGCCCGGCGGAAACACACGCACGCCGTCAAAGGCCTGACTACACCAACGCAAAAATTCGTACCGCTCACGATTTTGCTCGAACTCAATCGCCATGTTGTGTTCAAGCGAAGTCGGTTTACCCGAATCTTCAACCATCACAGAATGATCAACGACAAAATCCATGGCGACGCTAGGATTGATTAGCGCTGGGTCACCACCAAGCGCAGTCATGGCATCGCGCATCGCGGCCAAATCGCCCATTAAGGTCAGCCCAGACGATTCAGGCATCAACACGCGCGCAGGCCTAAACTCAATCACACAATCGGCTTGACGAGCCACCAACTGCGCCACCAGTTGCTTGACGTCGACCGACGAAACCGCGCAATCGTTGAGCGCCTGATGTCGCAACAAATTCTCAAGCAAAATTCGTAAGGTGTAGGGTAAGGTGTTGAGCTCGCACAAACCGGCCAATTGGGCTTCGGGCAGACTGAAATAATCGTACTGCTTTGCGCTGACCTCAAGAGTTCGACGTAATTGGCTAGCTTGAAACATCTGGGTTGTCCCTTCTATGTTGAGCAAATTCTTTGTCAGCGACTTGCGCTAGCAAATCATCACTTCAGTGCGCGTCTCGCGTTTCATCGTCATTAAAATTTGCTCTCGTGCGGCCTCAATGACAGCAGTTGAACTCGCTCTATCTCAGCCAAGTTTTCACTCGCGCTCTAGCTTGCATTTGTAACTATTTGTTACAACCCGTTAAGCATAGCTCAGCTCATGCAAAACATTGTGACAAATCCGGTATGGTGCGGTCTTGCACTGTTTCTGTCCGACTGTTGGCTTCTACTTGCCTTAAAAAGCGAGTGTTTTATATGATGAATATCTTACCCTCCCCCATTGTGCGCAAAATTCTAGTGGTCGATGACGACCCTCGCTTGCGTGATTTATTACGTCGATATCTTACCGATCAAGGCTTTAGTGTCTTAACAGCCGAAGATGGCCAAGAAATGAGCAAAATCTGGCATCGCGAACACATTGACTTGTTAGTGCTTGATTTGATACTGCCGGGCGAGGATGGTTTGTCGATTTGCCGTCGCCTGCGCGGCAATCGCGATAACACTCCGCTGATTATGCTCACAGCCCGCGCCGAAGAAATCGATCGCATCATTGGCCTCGAAATGGGCGCAGATGATTACCTATCCAAACCCTTTAATCCGCGCGAACTCTTAGCCCGTATCAAAGCCATTTTGCGTCGGCGTGGCAGCGACGAACACCCAGGCGCCCCCAGTTACGATCACGAAGCCATCTACTTTGGGCCCTTTGAGCTCAATCTGGCCACGCGCACCCTCACCCGCGATCGTCATATCGTACCGATCACGACCGGTGAATTCTCAGTCCTGAAGGTCTTTGGCCGTCACCCAAAGATTCCGATCTCGCGCGAAAAACTGATGGAGCTAGCGCGTGGGCGTGAGTACGCCGCATACGACCGTAGCCTTGATGTACAAATTTCGCGCTTGCGTAAACTGATTGAGGTCAATCCCTCAAAGCCCGCGTATATTCAAACCGTGTGGGGCCACGGCTATGTGTTTATCCCAGATGGTGGGCTATGAGAGCTCGCCAGCACCTTGAATCATGCGCCAAGACAGCCTCAGCGCAAGGGGCAGCAAGCGGCGCTAGGCGGCGCTCAACAACACAATCACATTGGCGGCGATACCTTCTTGGCGGCCAAGGTGGCCCAAGCCTTCGTTGGTTTTAGCTTTGATATTGATCGACGTGACCGAAAGGGCCAGATCGTTGGCAATATTGGCAATCATCCCAGCAATATGAGGGCCCATTTTTGGCGCTTGCGCATGGATGGTGGCGTCGAGATTGACGACTTGCCAACCCGCCTCACGCACCCGTTGATACGCGGTACGCAACAACACACGACTATCCGCACCGCGGTATTGAGGATCGGTATCCGGAAAATGCCGACCAATGTCACCAAGCCCCGCAGCACCCAACAGGGCATCCGTCAACGCATGCAACAACACATCGGCATCAGAGTGCCCTAGCAAGCCTAAGCTGTGCTCAATCTGTACGCCACCAATGATTAAAGCGCGCTCAGGCACCAGTGCGTGCACATCAAAGCCCTGCCCAATACGAAACGCGTGAGGGTTCATTTGCACCAACCTTGACGATCATGCGCGTGAGTTACAGCCATGATTGCACCCAATCAAAATCTTCGGGCCACGTGACCTTGGCATTTAACGCCGAGCCTTGTATCAATAACGGCGCATGCCCCGCCACTTCGAGTGCTGAAGACTCATCGGTAATCGACAGGTTACGCTCAATTGCATTGACCAAGGCCTGCTCGAGCAAACCAGCCCGAAACATTTGCGGGGTTTGTGCCAACCACAACGACTCGCGCGCAATCGTTTGCTGCACAGTCTTTGGGGGCGTCGGGTGCGAACGCTTAACCGTATCGGCAACCGGCATCGCCAGCAAACCACCCACCGAGTGGGGCAGACAACTGTCGATCAGACGCGCCAACGCTTCTGCAGGCAAACCAGGTCGAGCCGCATCGTGCACAAGCACCCAGTCTTCTGCACGTAATTGCGCATCTTGAAGACCATTTAATACTGTTTGCGCGCGTGTGGCACCACCACAAGGGCAGCAGACCGTGCGCGGCAAGCCGGCCAAACATTGCGTTGCTAGCAAATCACCCAAGGCCACCACCACACGCACCTGTTCAATTCGAGGCTCGTTTAACAGGGCCTGCACAGAGCGCCGCAACATCGGCACCCCTGCCAATAGACGGTATTGCTTAGGCATGGCTGCATTAGACATCACAGAGGGCACCTGCGACTGCGCACGCGCACCCACACCGGCCGAAGGTACAAGGGCAACAATACGCGGGGTGGTCTTAGCAAGGCTCATAGCATTCCATTAGAGCAACTCATTATATGGGTCGAGCCTGCAACGCGTCTATGAAAAAGACTGGCCAGATCGCCCTCCGACGACTCAACGCATGACAACACAAGCACAACTTTCAAATTCACTAAGAATCATCGCCATATTTTTGATCTTTGCAACGCTTGCGTTGGCACCCCTCGTCTTATAATCAGCACTTCACGCGGCGCCCCCTCTTTTGGGATGGCGCCTGTATCTTTTTTTATATTGGCTTGTCATGCCCGTTGCACCCGCTTCAGTCGCCTCAACACTTTCAACCCTGCTCAGTGCCCTGAAACCGGGCCTGCGCTATCACCACCCTCGCCCGCCCGGTTCGGGTGATGCCTGGTTGTTGGCAAAGTTAGCGCGGCAAGCAGGCAAAACACTTGTCCTGTTGACGGCTGAACCGCTTGAGGCGCAGCGCCTCGCCGACGAGATCCCACTTTTTGCCCCTGAGCTAAAAGTGCGCCCCCTGCCTGACTGGGAAACCCTTCCTTACGATAGCTTCTCGCCACACCAAGATCTGATCTCTGAACGGCTACGCACTTTGCATGCGTTGATGCAGCACGAAGTTGATGTGTTGACTGTGCCGATCACCACTGCGCTTTACCGCTTACCGCCACCAAGTTTTTTGGCTGCTTACACGTTTTCATTCAAGCAAAAAGACAAGCTCAACGAAGCCGCTTTACGCGCGCAATTGATGTTGGCAAATTACGCCCACGTTTCACAGGTCACGGTGCCGGGCGAGTTCTGTGTGCGTGGCAGCTTGATTGATTTGTTTCCGATGGGTTCTGTGGTGCCCTATCGCATCGACTTATTTGATGACGAAATCGAGTCGATTCGCGCCTTCGATATCGACACACAGCGCAGCTTGTACCCCGTTGGCTCAGTGCAGTTGCTGCCTGGTCGAGAGTTTCCGATGGATGAAGCCGCGCGCAATCATTTTCGCTCGGGCTTTCGCGAAGTGTTTGAAGGCGACCCCTCGCGTGCGTTGCCCTACCGCGATATTGGTAATGGGATTGCGTTTGCCGGCGTTGAGTATTATTTGCCGCTGTTTTTTGATAGCACCGCCACCTTATTCGATTACCTGACGCAAGACACCATCATGGTGACGTTAGGGGATATCGACGACGCGATGCGTCGCTTTGCCCAAGACACTGCCAGCCGCTATAACTTTTTAAAGAGTGATCGTGAGCGTCCGGTGCTTGCGCCAGACGCGTTGTTTTTGCGGGCCGAGACGCTGTTTGAACAACTCAAGTTGTTTGCACGTATCGCGCTGACCACCGAGACCGAACACCCTGAGTTTTTAGCTGCCCCCGATATCGGGATTTCGCGCCGTTCTGACGACCCAGTACAAAAGCTCCGTGCGCTGTTGGGTCAAACGCAACAACGGCTGGTCTTGTGTACTGACTCGCACGGTCGCCGCGAGACCATCTTGCAGATGCTGGCCGAGCATGGCCTGACCCCAGACGCGCAAACCGAATCACTCGCACTGTTTCTAGAAGGTGATGCACATTTTGCCATCACCGTTGCGCAGCTCAATACTGGCTTTCAGTTACCAGGACAGCATCTGGTCTTTATCACTGAAAATGATCTGTACCCCGGACACGGCACCACGGCGCGGCGTGGCAAGCGCGATCAAGAGCGCGCTAGCAACGTCGAAGCCATGGTGCGTGATTTATCTGAGTTACGCATCGGTGACCCAGTCGTTCACGCGCAACACGGCATCGGACGTTATCACGGCCTGATCAACATGGACATGGGCGAAGGCGAGATGGAGTTTCTTCATCTTGAGTACGCCAACAAGACGACACTGTACGTACCCGTCGCGCAGTTGCACGTCATCGCGCGTTATAGCGGCAACGATCCAGAGACCGCCCCCTTGCATCAGCTTGGTTCAGGCCAATGGGAGAAAGCCCGCCGCAAAGCTGCTCAACAGGTACGCGATACTGCGGCTGAGCTCTTAGACATTTACGCCAAACGTGCTGCCCGACAGGGCTTTGCCTTCAAGCTACCTCTCGGCGATTACGAATTATTTTCTGAAGGCTTTGGGTTTGAAGAAACCGTAGACCAAGCCGCCGCCATCCAATGCGTGTTAGCCGACATGACCTCGGGGCGCCCGATGGATCGTCTGGTATGCGGCGATGTGGGCTTTGGCAAAACAGAAGTCGCCTTACGCGCGGCCTTTTTAGCCATCGCCAACGGCAAGCAAGTAGCAATTTTGTGCCCAACCACCCTGCTGGCCGAGCAACACGCACAAACCTTTTCAGATCGCTTTGCCGACTGGCCGGTGAAGGTCGTTGAACTCTCGCGCTTTAGATCCGCCAAAGAGGTGGCCAGCGCCATTGTGGGCATCAATGACGGCACCATCGATATCGTCATTGGCACGCACAAGCTCTTATCGAAAGACGTTAACTTCATGCGCCTGGGGCTTGTCATCATCGACGAAGAACATCGCTTTGGTGTGCGCCAAAAAGAAGTGCTCAAATCGCTACGCGCAGAGGTCGATGTCTTGACGCTCACAGCCACGCCGATCCCCCGTACGCTTGGGATGTCGCTTGAAGGAATTCGCGATTTTTCAGTGATTGCCACGGCGCCACAAAAGCGCCTGGCTATTAAAACGTTTGTGCGTCGTGAAGATAACAGCACCATTCGCGAAGCCTTGCTGCGCGAACTCAAGCGTGGCGGTCAGGCCTACTTTTTGCATAATGAAGTTGAAACCATTCACAACCGTCGCGCCCGCCTTGAAGAGCTCGTACCCGAGGCCCGCATTGCGGTTGCGCATGGCCAGATGGGTGAGCGCGATCTTGAACAGGTGATGAAAGGCTTTTATCAGCAGCGCTTTAACGTCTTGCTCTGTACGACCATTATCGAAACTGGCATCGACGTCTCAAGTGCTAACACCATCATCATCCATCGGGCTGACCGTTTTGGCTTAGCGCAATTACATCAATTGCGCGGCCGTGTGGGGCGCTCGCACCACCAAGCCTACGCCTACCTGATGACGCCCGGCGAAGACTCAATCACCAAAAACGCCAAAAAACGCCTCGAGGCGATTCAGGCGATGGAAGAACTGGGTTCGGGTTTCTTTTTGGCGATGCATGACCTTGAAATTCGTGGCACTGGTGAGGTGTTAGGCGAATCACAATCGGGCAATATCCAAGAGATTGGCTTCTCGATGTACAACGACATGCTCAACGAGGCCGTGCGCGCACTCAAGGCAGGGGTTGAGCCCGACCTCGATGCACCATTTAGTGCGGGGTGCGAGGTCAACCTACACGCCCCTGCCCTGCTACCCGCTGATTTTTGTGGGGATATTCCGGCTCGACTATCGCTCTACAAGCGCTTATCGAGTTGTAAAGACGAAGACGATTTAATTGTGATCCAAGAAGAACTGATCGATCGCTTTGGTAAGCTACCCGAACCGGCCCGCACCTTAATCTCGACGCACAAAATTCGCCTGCTTGGCTTGCCACTAGGCATTCAAAAAATTGACGCCAGTGAGACGCAAATTATGCTGCACTTTAAACAAACGACCACGGTTGACCCAGTGCGTTTAATTGAACTCGTGCAAAAGCAAAAGAACATTCGCTTCGCCGGCCAAGATAAACTACGGATTGAACTCAAGGGGCTTGATGTCAACGCGCGCTATGAGGCGGTTCGTACGTTATTGCGCTCACTGGCTTGACGTTGTGACGCTCGTGAGCTGATTGATTCTCGTTGTATAAGTGCGTCGGCACTAAAAAAAGGCTATCTTTTCAGGCGTATTAAACGATCAGACACTTTTTTAGCGATTGAATTGCTAGCAGTTCATACCTCTCAGCTTAGAATTGTTTCAATTCATAATTTTTCATTCTTTGAATCCACTCATGACCACCTTTAATCTCGTTGTGCAATCGCCCGCTTTGGCAAGCGACCTCATTGAGCAGGCCGCTGCGCTGAGCGAGGCCTCTGGGGTGCAACGCATTAGCACCACAGCGGCCCGCTTATTAAAGGTCAATGCCAACGCCGAGACCCGCGCCGAGTTGCTGGCCTGGGGCGAGCGTCACGCAGTGGACACGGCTTACATCGCAGCAGGCAGCCGCTTGGCCGACTGCAAAGTATTGGCGATGGATATGGACTCAACCTTGATCAACATTGAGTGCATCGATGAGATCGCAGCGTTTGGTGGGGTGAAAGAGCAAGTCGCCTCAATTACTGAAGCCGCGATGCGTGGCGAGATCAAAGATTTTTCTGACAGCTTGACACGCCGTGTGGCATTTTTGAAAGGCTTGCCGGTCGATGTATTACAGCAGGTATATGACCAAAAACTGCGGTTCAATCCAGGCGCCGAGCAGCTGGTCAGCACGGCGCAACAGGCTGGGATCAAAGTGTTATTGGTATCGGGTGGCTTTACCTTCTTTACCGAAAAACTGAAAGCCCGGTTAGGTCTTGATGCAGCACACGCCAACGTGCTCGATCAAGAGCACGGTCTGCTCACAGGCAAAGTCAACGGACGGATTCTTGATGCACAGGGCAAAGCCGATACCTTAACCACCTTTG